>CAIKBU010000065.1 GCA_903825765.1 uncultured Actinomycetes bacterium
CGAGTGCGCGTCCTAGGTTGCCCGGCAGCATCAGGTCGAAGACCCGAAGCGGCAAGTTGTTGTCTTTACAGAACGTTATCGCCGTCATATCCATGACGCGAAGGTCCTTGGCGATGACTTCATCAAAGGTAACTTCGTCGTACTTGACGGCATTGGAATTTTTCCGCGGGTCGGAGTCGTAGACACCGTCCACGCCACCGTGGGTGCCCTTGAGGACGATATCCGCCTCAATTTCGGCGGCCCGCTGGGCGGCCGGCGTGTCGGTGGTGAAGTAGGGGTTTCCCATGCCCGCCGCAAAGATAACGACGCGACTCTTTTCGAGGTGGCGCACGGCACGACGGCGAATGTAGGGTTCGGCCACTTGATCCATGTTGATAGCCGACATCACGCGGGTCTGGCGACCGTGCGCTTCAATGGCGTCTTGCAGCGCCAAGGCATTAATGACCGTGCCGAGCATGCCCATAAGGTCAGAACTCGCTCGGTTCATACCAGCCATGGCACCGGTGGCGCCACGCCAGATGTTGCCACCGCCGACCACCACCGCCAATTCGAGACCGCCGCGCTCAACAGCGCTGGCGATCTCCCTGGCGAGATAGTCGACCGTGCTCGCATCGATGGTCTGGTCACTCGCCGACGAGGCCAACGCCTCGCCGGAGAGCTTGAGAACCATACGACGCGCCAACTTACTGACCAATCACAACTTGGGCGTAGGCGGTGATACTGGCCGCACCCAGGAAGTCCTTGACCGACTGCTTCTCGTCCTTGACGTAGGGCTGCTCGTTCAAGACGCGCTCCTTGAACCAACCATTGAGGCGACCCTCGATGATCTTGGGCAGCGCCGCTTCGGGCTTGCCCTCGTTGAGCGAAATCTCGGTGACGGTCTGACGCTCAGCCTCAACTTCGGCGGCGGGCACGTCGTCGCGGTTCAAGAAGTTGGGCTTGGCGAAGGCAATGTGCACGGCGATGTCGTGCGCGACCTCTTCGGTGCCGTTCTTCACCACGACGGCCACGGCGTTGACGCCACGACCCGACTGCTGGTGGATGTAGGTGTCGACGACTTCGCCCTCACCGGCTTCGAGACGGTAGACGCGACCGATGGAGATGTTCTCCTTCAGCGTGGTCAACATGGTCTCGAGCTGCTCCTGGAACTGCGAAACGGCCTCGGGGCCTTCGGCACAGACGCGGGCGGCGATGTCGTCCACCATCGTGGTGAACTGCTCGGACTTGGCAACAAAGTCAGTCTCACAGCGCATTTCGACGATGGCGGCCACGTTTCCGTTGCGCACCACGGCCACGGCGCCTTCGCCGGCTTCACGCTCAGCGCGCTTGGCGGCGGAGGCGAGACCCTGCACGCGCAACCACTGGGTCGCGGCGTCCATATCACCGTTATTTGCTTCGAGGGCCTTCTTCGCGTCCATCATGCCAACACCAGTGGCCTGGCGCAACGTCATTACGTCCTTCGCGGTGATAGTCACCTTGATTCTCCTTCTTCGTGTGGGGGTAGTAGTTGGGTACAGCGATTAGGCGGAAACAGCGGCCTTGGACGGACGGTTCTGGCGAATGAAGCGGCCTTCGGTCACGGCGTCGGCGATCAAACGGCTGAGCAGCGCCACCGAACGGATGGCGTCGTCGTTGCCGGGGATGACGTAGTCAATAACGTCAGGGTCACAGTTGGTGTCGACGACCGCAACAACCGGAAGACCCAACTTGCGAGCCTCGGTCACCGCAATGTGCTCCTTCTTGGTGTCCACGACGAAAATCGCGTCGGGCACACGGTCAAGGTTGGCGATACCGCTCAAGTTACGGTCGAGCTTTTCGAGTTCGCGGGAGTGGCGAAGGGCTTCGCGCTTGGGCATGCCTTCGAAGTCACCGTTGGCCTGCATGATGCGCAACTCCTTCATGCGCTTGACGCGGCCAGCGACGGTCGAGAAGTTGGTCAACATGCCACCCAACCAGCGCTGGTTGACGAAGGGCATGCCGCAAGCCTCGGCGTAGTCCTGCACGACACCCTGCGTCTGCTTCTTGGTGCTGACGAAGAGAATGATGCCGTCGTTGGCGGCGAGGTCGCGGACGTAGGTGTAGCCCGCCTCAATGCCGGCGAGGGTCTTGCGAAGGTCGACGAGGTAGATGCCATTGCGCTCACCGAGGATGAAGCGGCGCATCTTGGGGTTCCAACGACGGGTCTGGTGACCGAAGTGCACGCTGGAGTCGAGCAGTTCCTGCAGGGTAACAAGTGCCATAAAAATACATTCCTTTTCTGTGCGGTTACGAGCCCCGTCGCGCACCGTTTCCGGCGACCGCACTAAACGACGTGGCGTGTCTTACTCCCCCACCGTGGGCGAGCCCCTCCAGTGTAGTTGATTCGCCCCCTCGAAGGGGCGCCGCCCCTCATCCTCGGGGGTGCGTGGAGCGGTGTATTGCCTGTAATCGAGCTTTTGAGACATGGGTGTAGAGCTGGGTCGTGGTCAAACTTTCGTGCCCCAGCAACTCTTGGACGATGCGTAAATCGGCTCCGCCTTCGAGAAGGTGCGTCGCAAACGTGTGTCGTAGGGCGTGGGGATGCAGGTGAGCTGGCCCGAGGCGGGTGTCGAGAATCCGTCGCACATCGCGAGGTCCGAGTGGCATTCCTCGCCGGTTGAAGAACAACACGTCCGTCGGCGACGTCGATGTCATGCACTGCGCCCGTGCTTCGTCACGCCACCGTTGCACGGCTCTCTGGCCGGTCTCGTGGAGAGGAACGACGCGCTCCTTGTTTCCCTTACCCCGCACTCGTAACAGTCCCGACCCCCACTGCACGCTGTCGAGGGTCAATCCACAGAGTTCACTCACTCGCAGGCCGGCGCCGTAGAGCACCTCACAGACGGCTCGATCACGGAGCGCCCAGCGGTCATCACCCCAGTCGGCGTCCAACAGCGCATCCAACTGCTCACGAGTCGCCACCGTCGGTAGGGCGGATGCGGCGCCAGGGGCCGAAAGACGAGTCGAGGGATCGACGCGCACGTGATCACGCTCCACCATCCACTTGAAGTAACTCCGCAGTGACGCGCGACGACGCGCCAGCGAGGCTCGCTCGTCGCCCCGGGCGTGCATAAAGGCCATATATGACCGCAGTACGCGTTGCGAGAGGTCAGTTGGTGTCGTGACACCCTGCTCGATTGCCCACGACATGAAGGCATCGAGATCCGCCACGTACGCCCGCTGCGTCTCGAGCGAGCGCGCCATTGATGCGAGGGTCATCTCGTACCCAGCCCGCTCCCACGGATCGTGACTCGACGTGTCGTCGTCCATGGTTCTACCCTAGGGCCTTCTGGTGAAGCGACCGTGGTGAACGTGAGTAATCTGGGCGTGGAGGTGGCGCGTGTCACGTATTTTGATCGTTGAAGATGATGACCACATCCGCAGTTCTCTTCGCCTCTTGTTCGAAGCCGACGGTCACGTCGTCGACGAAGCCCCAAACGGTGACGTCGCCCTCGAGGCAGCCCGGCGCATGCAGCCGGACGTCGCTCTCGTTGACGTCATGTTGCCGACAATTTCTGGTTTCGAAACCTGTGCCAAGTTACGCGAACTCGGCGATATGCCCATTGTGATTGTCTCGGCGCGCGACGACACCGCTGACGTCATCACCGGACTTGAGTCGGGCGCCGACGACTACGTAACCAAGCCCTTTAATCCCGACGAGCTGCGTGCTCGTGTTCGAGCCCACCTGCGCCGTCGCCCTCAGAAGCACGCGCGGCCGTTCATGCTGGGCAACCTCAGTGTCGCCCCCGACGAGGGCACTGTTCGCCACGCCGACGGCTCGGAACTCCACCTGACCGCCACTGAATTTCGACTCCTGCTCGAATTGGCGAACACCGAGGGCAAGGTGCTCTCTCGAGAAGACCTTTTAGAAAAAGTGTGGGGCTACGACTACTTTGGCGACACCCGCCTCGTCGACGTACACACCCGACGGCTCCGCATGAAAATTGAGCCCGATCCGGCTAACCCCACGTACTTACTCACCGTGCGTGGTGCAGGGTACAAGTTGGTGCTGTAGTGCAGCGACGAAGTCTGCGGCTTCGCCTTATTTTGATTTTCGGGCTGGGCGCACTCCTGCTCACGGTGACGCTGTCATCGACCATCTACGTCGGTGTTCGCCAGGTGTTGCAGTCGCAACAAAAGGACACCGATGTGCGACAAGCCTTCGACACCGCCTCCATCATTCGCTCCACACTTTCGACGGCACCGCTCGCCCTCAATCAGCAAGTAGCTGCTATCGAAAAAGACTCCGGCTCGACAGTGGTGCTTCTCACCAACGGACAAGAACTTGGCCCGACGACGTCCTACCCGCCGTATCTCCTCACGAGTGATCTCACGACCCTCGTGAGCAAGAATGCTGTCGTCACCCAGGTCAAGGCCTCACAAGGCACTCCATGGTTCGTGGTGGGCATTCCAGTACCAGCCGTCGCGACGCAGGTCTACGAACTCTTCCCACTGACGCAAGTGTCGAATTCGCTCCGCAGCTTGATTCTCTTACTGATTGTGGCCAGTACCTTTGCGACCCTGTTGGGACTTGCCGGCGGCATCTTTCTCTCCTTTCGAACCGTGCGCCCACTTCGCCAAGTCGCAGAGGCTGCCGAGCGTATTCTCGAAGGGGACCTCAGTGCCCGTGTTTCGGCGCTTGGTGCTGGCCATGAAATCAATCAATTGAGTAGCACCTTCAACGCCATGGTGCAGCAATTGTCGGACCGACTGGAGCGCGACGCCCGCTTCGCATCCGACGTCACCCACGAACTGCGCTCGCCCCTGACCGGCCTCGCAATGGCTGCCTCCATGCTCGAGCGCGAAAAGGATGTACTCTCCCCCGCCGGACAAGAAAGTCTCGGTATTGTCGTCGCCGACCTCGCCATTTTTCGCAATCTCGTCGAGGACCTCCTCGAAATGGCTCGTATTGACGCCGGCGCGGCGGACTACACCCTCGAGGACGTTCGTGCCGTTACCCTCCTCAAGCGCTGCATCACCGCATCGACTCGTCGGCTCGCGAGCCACGAACCGCCCATGACTATCGCCGATGGTCTCGAAGGCGCCGTGATCACCGTCGACCGTCGGCGATTTGAACGTGTGGTCGCCAATCTTTTTGACAACGCCGCGAAGTACGCCAGTGGCGTCGCCCAGGTCACCATGTCTCGTGACAACAACACCTTCGTCATCGATATTGACGACCACGGTAAGGGCGTTGCGCCGGATCAGCGTGAGGCCATCTTCGAACGTTTCTATCGTGGCTCGGCGGCCCACGACCGCGGGTCAGTCAAGGGAACGGGGATCGGTCTCGCCCTGGTTCGCGAGCACCTGAGTGCCATCGGCGGTACGGTGGCGGTCGTTGACAGCCCCACCGTGGGGGCGAGGTTTCGCATCACCCTGCCGATTCGTGAGGAGTCCGCGTGAACTGGTCTCGCTTAACCGCCCTCGCGACCTGTGCCCTGTTGCTGAGTGGGTGCACGGTCGTCAAAACTACTGCGCATCCCGTGGCCATCGCGCCAAGCACGGTGCCCTTTGGCCTCCTCGACCCCACCATCCCATTCACGAATCAACTTAAAGTGACGTTCGCCGAGCGGTCCATCTACTTCGTCAACGCCCAAGGACGGCTCGTCGCACTCCGCCGACTCCTCCCAACACCACACACCCTCAATGAGATCCTCAACGTCATGGCCGCCGGCCCCACTTCGGCCGAAGCCTCAGACGGCATTGGTACCTACGTTCCCACCGTGGTGCACATAAACCAGGCCACACTCCACAATGGCGTGGGGTACGTTGACCTGTCACCCGTGTTCTTGGCCCTCTCGCCGGTCGGCCAGCAGCGCGCCACCGCGCAGATCGTCTTGACCGCGCAAGCCGCTGGGGCCACCAAAGGGGTGCGGATCACCGTCGCGCAGCAGCCCTACCTCGCGGGGCTCCCAAATAGACGCCAAGTCAGCGTGGTCACGCCCGCGGACGTGCGTTACCTGCTCCAGCGTTAGCGCTGGAGCTGCGGTCGAAATGCCGGCGCGGCACTCCAGAGATGTTCGAGGTCGTAGTACTCACGCGCGGCATCGAGGAACACGTGGATGATGACGTCACCGTAGTCAATCGCCACCCATTCACCGGTGGTCAGCCCCTCGACCCGCGAGGGCTTGACGTCGAGACTGCGCTCGACCTGGTGCTCGATCTCGTCGGCGATAGCGCGGACCTGACGATCGTTTCGCCCTGAGGTGACCACGATGGCGTCGAACGTCTCCTGCAGTCCACGCAGATCCAGGACTACCGTGTCGCCACCCAGCTTTTCGTCGGCGCCGAGAATCGCCGCGTCAAGGACTGCGGTGACGAAGAATGATTGTGGACTGCGGACATCGCCGCCCGACATGGCGATCTCGCTCAGTGGCCCACTCCGAGCAGTACCACCACACCAACAAATGGCGTGGCGAGGGAAAGAATGCTCACCAATGTGGCTCGCTGACGGGAACGACGCACGTCACTGCGGTGGAGGGGCGCCGCTACCAGTGGCTGCCCCTGGGGCGCTGTTTCAGAGAGTTCAAACACACGAACGGCCATCAATGAGTACTCTACTCCGCCAACTCATCCAACAACGACACCACCGCCGCGGGCACGAGTCCATCGATCCCTTGGTTGTCCAACAGATGAGCCCGGACCTCTGACGATGACAAATCGACCGGCGCCATCGCGATTTCGTAACACAAGAAGCCATCGGGGAAGACCACGGGCGCACCGGGCCGGGGAAACACGCCCACCTTCACTAGGTCTCGCAATTCGTCCGCTTGATACCAACCCCCCAAGGTGAGGGCGACGTCAGCACCCACCAGCACATCGACACTCAAAGCGTCGAGCAGGAGCTCACGAACAGTATCGATGGTGTACGACGGGCCGGTTCGGAGAATCTCGATTTCCGAAACCGCAATCAGTGGCAGGTCGGCGAAGGCGGCGCGCGCCAGCGCCAGTCGCTCATCAGCGGCACGGATGAGTCGAAGGTCGGTCTTTTGATAGGGGTCACCGGCGACCGTGACCACGATCTGATCAAAGCGGTTGGTCGCCGCGGCGGCGCGCAGGACGGCGAGGTGCCCCACGTGAGGGGGGTCGAAAGTTCCTCCGAAGAGTCCAAGGCGAGGTCGAGCCATTGCCCCACCCTAGGGGGATTTTGTACGGCGGGACCTGACCACTACGCTTTCTGTATGGAACATCTCACCCCCTGGACCATCGATTCATGGCGTTCGCGCCCCGTGGCGCAGTCGCCCCTCTGGCCTGACGAAGCTCATTTGGAGCGCGTCGAGGCCGAACTCGCCACGAAGCCACCACTCGTTTTCGCTGGTGAAGCCCGTCGTTTGCGCGGGCAGTTGGCCGACGCCGCCGCCGGTAATGCGTTCTTGCTCCAGGCTGGCGATTGCGCCGAAAGTTTTGCCGAAGGTTCCGCTGACTTCATCCGTGACAAGCTCAAGGTCATCTTGCAGATGGCCGTGGCCCTGACGTACGCCGGCGGTGTGCCGGTGGTGAAGATTGGCCGCATTGCTGGTCAGTTCGCCAAGCCGCGTTCGGACAACTTTGAAGAGCGCGACGGCGTTCGTCTCGACGCCTTCCGTGGTCACATCGTCAACGGTGAAGCCTTCACCGAGCAGGAGCGTCGCCCCAACCCCGACCGTTTGCTCATGGCCTACCACCAGAGCGTGGCGACCCTCAATCTCTTGCGGGCCTTCACGACCGGTGGCTTCGCCTCCCTGACGCGCGTCCACGCGTGGAATCAGGAGTTCGTCTCGAACTCCCCCGAGGGGAAGCGCTACGAACTCTTGGCCGACGACATCGAACGCGCCATGACCTTCATGCGTAGTTGTGGCATTGACATGGCCGACGATCACGCGCTGCAAGCCGTGGATTTCTACACCTCACACGAAGCACTCATCCTCCCCTACGAACAGGCCCTGACTCGTCAAGACTCCCTCACGGGCGACTTCTACGACTGCTCGGCTCACTTCTTATGGATTGGCGACCGCACCCGCCAACTCGACGGCGGACACGTGGAGTTCCTCCGTGGCGTTGCGAACCCGCTGGGACTAAAGGTCGGACCCTCCACCACTGTTGAAGGGCTTCGGACGTTGGTGTCGACACTCAATCCCGACAACACGCCAGGACGACTCACCCTGATCGCCCGCATGGGACACGACAAGGTTTCTGACCTGCTTGGACCTCTCGTGGAGGCCCTCCAGGCAGACGGTGCATCAGTCCTGTGGACCAGCGACCCCATGCACGGCAATACGTTCAAAGCGGCGGGTGGTATCAAGACGCGTCGTTTCGACGACATCTTGTCCGAAGTGACCCAGTTCTTCGCGGTGCACCAGAGCCTCGGCACGTGGCCTGGCGGTCTGCACGTCGAGCTCACCGGCTCCGACGTCACCGAGTGCCTGGGTGGTGGTCACGACCTCACCGAGAGCGACCTCACAACCAACTACACGAGCATCTGTGATCCCCGGCTCAACGCCAGCCAGGGGCTCGACATGGCCTTCCGCGTCGCCGAGCTGCTTCAGCGAGCCGGCAGCGGAGCACGATCGTTGTAGCGAAGGAGTTGCGGCCCGCGCGCCGTGAGTTCGAGTTCCATCATTGAGCAGTGTTCCGTGCGAAGTTGCAGCCGAACACCGTCGTCACACCCCTGCGCCCACTTCATGGCGTGTTCAATAACGCCTCCGTGGGTGGCAATAATGATTCGTTCACCCTCGTGGCGCTCGCCAAGACGTTCCAACGCGGCCCTCACTCGGCGCGACATGCCCGACCACGATTCACCGCCCGGGGAGAACGGTTGTTCGGGATCGACGTCCCAGTCCACTCCCCCGAAGGTCGCAATCATCTCGTCCCAGGTGAGGCCATCAGCCTCACCGGGGTGCATTTCGCACACGTCGCAGTCCGTCTCGGGGTCCAGCGGTGGCAAGGCGGGTGCCAAAATGGCCAGTGTTTCGATCGCTCGGGGAAGCACCGACGAGTACAGCGCGGTGACGTCGCTCATCTCCCCCGTCTGCGCCAGTCGCTCGCGCAGAGCAGTGGCTTGGCGACGCCCCAACTCGCTCAACCCGCTGCAGCCCACGGGACCACCCACGAGGCCGGCGACGTTACAGTTGGCTTCGCCGTGACGAATGAGCACGATGCGGGTGCCCGAGGGTGGCTCACCACTCGAGCGAAAGCCGGGAGGTGGTTCAATCGCCATCAGGAAAGTCCCATCACGAATTCTTCGAGCTGTCGAAGCGTTCGAACTTCTCGCACATCGTCGCAGTCGTCTTTGTAGGCGGCGAGGACTGAATCACCGCTTCGCCAGTAGGCGCGGGGCTCAGGATTGAGCCAGTACACCCGGCGCGCGCGGCGCGCCGTCGCCGCAAAGATGGCGGCTTCCGGCGGATGGTAGTTGGACCGAGCGTCGCCGAGAATCAGCAACGTGGTGCGCGGGTGGACGGCGTCAGCGTACCGCTCCGAGAACGCCCGAAAGACTCGACCGTAGTCCGAGTGGCCATCGGCCGCCACCATCGCCGCTTCACTCGCGATGCGGTCGGCCGCGATGGTCGGATCGCGCTCCTCGTCAAACAGGTGCGTCACTTCATCCACGCCATCGACAAAGACAAAGGTGCGAACTTTGGCAAATTCGCCCGATAACGCGTGCATCAAGAGCAGGGTGAAGCGAGCGAAGGAAGCAACCGAACCCGACATATCGGCGAGCACCACAATCTCGGGTTTTGACGGGTGCGGTGGACGAAACCGGATGTCGATCGGCACCCCGCCAGTCGAGAGCGATTCACGCATAGTGCGGCGCATGTCAACCGGGCCGCCGCGACGACGGCGACGCTTTTGTGCCAAGCGAGCGGCGAGTTTTTTCCCGAGCGGGGCGAGTGCCGCCTCGATTGCTTGCAGTGATTCGCGATTCGCGGCCATCACATCAATGTCTTCCGGCAGCGCTTCTCGAGTGGCGTTGACCATCGCCTCGAGACCTCGTTCATCGACCAAGCGAGCAATAATTTCTTGCTCGACGGCGTCGCGAAAGGTGGCCACGGATTCGGAGGCAAAGTCCTGAGCGAGACGCTCGTCGAGGGGACTGGGGTCGTCGCCCAGACGTCGCTCCGCCACGGAACGCTCAACCTCATCAATATTCAGGTGGCGCATGGTCCGATACAGGTAGTACGAGGCACCCACGGGTCGCCCCTTTTCAATGCCGGCGTACCGGTCGACCGCCATCGACGCGCTCGAGCGCATCGCACCCTGATCGCCCGACTCCAAGGCGTCAAGCAAGGCCTGATCGAGTTCGCCCGCCGAGGGACCCGAAGGGGCCGTCGAGGCGGGCGGTGTCGGTGGCGTGATGTCGACGTCGTCGTCGAGTTTGGGGGGTGCGAAGCGAGTGCCAAAGTAGAGCGCAAACGTGTGATCGAAGGTGGCGAAGTGAGTGGCATTCTTCACCAACACCGCTCGCAGTGCCTGTTGTACGACGACACGATCACCTAGATCAATGACCTCGAGCGCCCGTGCGGCGTCGACATGTTCAGTCAATGAAATCGGCAGACCGACCGTTCGCAACTCGGCGACAAACCCGCTCAGGAGTTCAAGCATCGGGACCGGAGAACTTCTTCGCCGCCTTCTCAATGTCGGCTTGGTATTTGAGCAAGAGGTGCAGTGTCTCCCTGACAAACGCATCGTCCAGTTCTGCTCGACCAAGAAGTAACAACGTTCGAGCCCAGTCGAGTGTCTCCGAGACGGATGGCGCTTTCTTGAGCTCCATCCGACGCAGTGAGTGCACCACCTCGGCAATGTGGGTGGCCAGCATGGTCGAGATTCCCGGCACGCGGGCCACGATGATGTCGCGTTCGCGCTGTACATCGGGATAGTCGACGAAGAGATAGAGACAGCGGCGCTTCAACGCTTCGGAGAGTTCGCGGGTGTTGTTGGAAGTGAGAAAGACCATGGGGATCTGTCGTGCTTTGACGGTCCCCAATTCGGGAATCGACACTTGGTACTCGGAAAGAATCTCGAGCAGCAGCGCTTCAGTCTCGAGCTCGACGCGGTCAATCTCGTCAATCAAGAGCACCACGGGATCCTCCGCCCGAATAGCTTCGAGCAACGGACGAGTGAGCAAGAATTCTTCGGAGAAGATGTCACCTTCTCGCTCTTTCCACTGGTCGGTGTCGCCCAGACCACTGGACTGAATCCGCAACAACTGCTTGCGGTAGTTCCACTCGTACAGGGCCTTCGCTTCGTCAAGGCCTTCGTAACACTGGAGGCGAATGAGGCGCGCACCCGACGCCTTCGCAACCGCCTGCGCCAGGGCGGTCTTGCCCGTTCCGGCGGGCCCCTCGACCAAGATCGGCTTGGCCAAACGGTCAGCGAGGTACGTCACTGACGAAATCGCGGGTGAGCTCAAGTAGTCCTGCGCGGCGAGTGCGCTACTCAGCGTGGCGGGTGAGTCGAAGCGCGGCGGCGCAACGGCAATACCCAGGCGCTGGGCCAATTCTTCTCGGGGGTCGAGCGCACTCATCGCGTGTGCCCCTCACCACGGACAACCCACTTGAGGGAGGTCAGCGCCTTGAGGCCCATCGGGCCACGAGCGTGCAACTTCTGCGTCGAGATGCCGACTTCGCCGCCGAGGCCCAGTTCGCCCCCGTCGATAAAGCGAGTCGAGGCGTTAACGACCACGGCGGCGGCGTCAACGCGCTGCACCCAGAGTTCGGCGGCCACGGCATCAGACGTGATGATGGCTTCGGAGTGACCCGTGCCGTAGCGAGCGACGTGGGCCATTGCTTCATCCTGTGAGTCAACGACCTTGACCGCGAGAATCAAATCGAGAAACTCCTTCTCGTAGTCACTTTCACTCGCCAACGTGGCCGTGGGCACCAGCGCACAGGTCGCCGCATCGCCACGGAGCGCCACCTGTGGCATAGCCGCCACCAAGTGGGGAAGAAATTGATCTGCCACGTCGCGGTGAACGAGAAGCGTTTCCGCGGCGTTGCAGACACCGGGGCGCGAGGTCTTGGCATTAATAACAATCGCTTCGGCCATGGCGAGATTCGCGGCGCTGTCAACATACACGTGACAGTTGCCATCACCGTCCAAGACGTACGGCACCCGTGCGTGCTCTCGCATGGCGGCGATCAAACGAGGGCCTCCGCGGGGAATCAGGCAGTCGAGCACGTCCGTTAGTTGCATGAAGGTGACCACGGCGTCGTGGCTCGTGTCGGCCACCAGGGTTACCGCCGCAGTGGGCAGACCGTGTCGCTCGAGCGCCTCACTCCAAAGGGCCACGATGGCCTCATTGGAGCGCTGGGCGGAGGATGAACCGCGCAAGAAGGCCGCGTTGCCGCTTCGTATACACAGACCCGCCACATCGGAGGTGACGTTCGGCCGGTTTTCGTACACCACACCAATGACGCCCAGCGGCGTGCGCATCTTCTCGACGCGAAGTCCATTCGGGCGAACATCCGCGTCCAGAATCTCACCGAGTGGGTCGGGTTGATCGGCAATTTCCTCGAGGGCTTGGGCCATGCCGGCGATGCGGGTGGGGGTGAGTGTCAGGCGGTCGCGACCAGCCCCCTCGTCCTCGTACGCCGCTAGGTCGAGGGCGTTCGCGGCCAAAATTACTGCTTCATTCACCCGTAGTGCGTGGGCCACGTCGCGCAGCACCGCCTCACGGGTGCCACTCGATGCGGCGGCAATCGCGGGAGCGGCGGCCTTGATGGCGGCGCCTTGTTCAACCAAAGTACTCATGACCTAAGCGTAGGACACGGTTGCCACACGAGTTGCTACTCGGCGAAGAGAACGAGGTCGTCGCGGTGCACCGCCACCTCATCGCCGTCGTCGAATCTTTCGGCCGATGAGCGAACGAGTCCCTTGGCGAGTACCACACCGTTGCTCACAATGTCGACTGCGTCACCCTCGACGAAGACCCCCGCGTGGGACTCAACCCCAACCCGCAGGAGGCTGCGGCCGTCGTGACTCAGGGCTCTGGCGGCTCCGGCATTCACCTCGAGGCGACCACGGGAGGCCACGGCGAACGCAATCCACGCCTTACGAGCGGAGAGTCGCTCGGCGCGGGGCAAGAACGTCGTACCGAACACGACGTTCTCATCCATAGCGCTGACCAATGGGGTCTTTTCACGCGCGGCGGCAATCACCGTACGAACCCCTGACCACGTCGCGATTCGTGCCGCGGCGAGTTTCGATGCCATGCCGCCCGAACCCACGGCTGAACCACTAACGCCGGCGACTGCTTCGAGTTCGCTGTCAATCGCGTGCACTTCCTCAATCAGAGAGGCGTCCGGGTCGAGCCGAGGGTCGGCCGTCAGCAGGCCCGCGGTGTCCGTGAGGAGCACGAGATCGCTGGCACCGATCAGGTTCGCGACCAGGGCGGCCAAACGGTCATTGTCACCGAAACGGATTTCTTCGTCGGCCACGGCGTCATTTTCGTTGATAATTGGCACAACGCCCAGCGTCTCGAGGGCCTCAATAGTGCCTCGCGCGTGCAGGTATTGCCCGCGATGTGAGAAGTCGAGTGGGGCGAGTAAGACCTGACCCACACTAACGCCGTGGACCGCAAAAGCGCTCCGCCACGCATCCATCAAGAGCGGTTGACCCACGGCCGAGACGGCCTGGAGGACTCGGGCGTCGTGGGGTCGCTTGGCGCCCTTGCCGACCTCCGCCCAACCGGCGGTGATTGCGCCAGAGGTAACGACAATCACGCCGGTCCCGCGTTGACGAAGGTGCGCCACGTCGGCGGCCACCGAGGCCAGCACGTCGTGGTCCACTCCCCCGTCAGCTCGGGTCACGGAACTCGAGCCGATTTTGACAACAATCCGCTTACTCACTGTCGTCCGCCGACCACCCGTCGAGGTCAAGTCGTCCGTGACGGGCCAAGCGCTCACGTCGCGTTGCACGGTGGTGCTCCCCGCGGTCGAGGCCAGCGCCACCCTCGTCGCGCCACCACTCAAACGACAATGGTCCGATGCTCACCACGTCGCCATCGCGAGCGCCAGCACGGTTGAGCAACCGGTCAACGCCGAGGGCCTTGAGGCGCTTGACGATTTCGGCCAGGGCCTCATCGTTGGTGAGGTCTTGGAAACGGACGGCGCGCAGGGCCGGACGACCAGTGACCTCCCACGAACGCTCACCCACCAGATCGACGTGAATCTCGTCGGGGAGGGGCTTATGAACAACGATGACGTGCTCGAGGCGAGCGAGTTCATCGGCACGAGCCGCGATAACGAGACCGGCCAAGGTGTTGTTGAGCTGGTCGATGCCCTCGCCGGTGATCGCCGAAATCTCGGGGTAGCCACCGGCTTCGTAATGCGCGACGTCGGACTTACTCGCCACGATGAGACGAGGTCGGTCAAGCAGGTCGGCCTGGTAGTCCCCCAATTCGCGCAGCAGAATCTCGAGCTGTTCGTCCGGCGGTACCGGGGCAATTGAGGAGAGGTCCAGCATGACGCACAGCACACGGGCGCGCTCCACGTGCCGCAAGAAGGCGTGTCCGAGCCCGCGTCCCTCAGCGGCCCCTTCGATAAGCCCGGGGATGTCCGCCATGACGTACTCCGTGGCGTCGGCGGGGCGGCCCGAGCGAGCGCCTACGCGCACGACACCGAGATTTGGTACCAACGTTGTGAAGGGGTAGTTCGCGATTTTTGGGCGCGCCGCGGAGACCCGTGAAATGAGCGTGGACTTTCCCACATTCGGAAAGCCGATGAGGGCAACGTCAGCCTGGAGCTTCAACTCCAGGTTGTACCACTGCTCGGCACCAAACTCACCCTGCTCGGCGAAGGCCGGAGCGCGACGAGAGTTCGACAAGAAGCGGTTATTCCCCTGGCCGCCGAGTCCACCTTCGGCCGCGCACCAACGGTCACCGGGACCCGCCAGGTCAACGAGGAGCTCACCGTCTTGGGAGTAAATCATGGTCCCCACTGGCACGGTGACGGTGATGTCTTGCCCCGACTTACCGTGCTGGCGCTTCGAGGTACCATTCTCCCCATCGGTCGCCCGGCGAAACGGGTGGTCGCGGAAACCGAGTAGTGAGGCCTGATTGTGGTCAGCGACAACCCAGACACTGCCACCACGGCCACCATCGCCACCGTCGGGACCGCCCTTGGCGACGTGAGCTTCGCGACGGAAGGAGACACAGCCAGCGCCACCGTCCCCCGCCTTGGCATGGAGTTGGGCGGAATCGACGAAGGAGGACATGCCACCATTCTACGAAACCCCGACCAGACAGAAACCCTGTAATTTCAGGCAATTCCGGGCAGTCGGACCGCCCATTGAACGATTTAAGAGTAATCCATCAGGGAAAATGATGAATCCATGGGGCAAACGACCAAAAAAAGCCGGCGAAATGCCATTAAACGCAACAAATCTCGGCAAAGATGTCTCAGGTCTTGGGAAACCTCCCGGACCGTTTTATAAAGAGTGAGGAGTCGACCGGTGAACAAGTCCGAGTTGGTAGATGCAATTGTTGCCGAGAGTGGCGCAACGAAGGCTGCAGCAACAGAATTTCTGCGTGCTTTCGAAGAGGTCGTTGTAACGAACGTTTCCAAGGGTGAGAAGATCGTGTTGTCTGGCTTTCTCTCGTTCGAGCGTGTTGACCGCAAGGCCCGCACCGCCCGTAACCCGCAGACCGGTGAGGCCATCCAGGTCGCCGCGTCGCAGGCCCCGAAGGTGTCGATTGGTTCAACCTTCAAGAAGTCCGTCAAGGGTTGATTTCCCTTCGCAACAAAAAAACCTCCGGGGCCCTGCCCCGGAGGTTTTTTTGTTGCCCGTTCGCGCTTATCGCAACGTCGAAGACCAGTGTTGCCCCGTATCGTGCGTGAGCCACAGTGTGGTGTGCGTCGGGCTCGTTTGCACAATCACTCCACCAAAATTCTGGGCCACGCGCTGTGACGTGAACTGCGGGGTGAGTGCGGTCGATGACGCCGAGGCCACCGTGAGCCACCGTGCGCCCAGGGACGTCGAACGCTGGAGAATTACCCCCGTCGCGTGGTTGACGCTTCGCGTGGAAAAGAGGGAAGCGGCGTAGGGGCCATACGCGGCCGAAGCGCCAACGACCTGGTTCTGCTGACTGCGACCGAACACGCGCAGGGGGTGAAAACTACCGCCACCGTCAGTTGATGAGAAGAGCCAGTTCGTACCGAGCGCGAGAGATGGCGGTGTTCCAGCATCCACGTTCGAGCCAAAACCACCGATGGTGCAAAGGGCGACAGCGGTTGATCCGAAGAGCGGCACCGGTACCGCAAAACTGTTTCCCACTGTCGCGCAGGGTGCGTTCATCGCCACCCAGTCGCCCGAGCTCGCCAAACGGGCAGCGCCCGTGACGCCACGGTCGTTACCAATGATGAGCCACCCGGTGGAGCCTACGAAGGTCAGTGAGCCGACCATCGCCGAACCACCCGCCGCAACGGGCAACGTGGGCGTGGCGACCAACTGCCAACGATTTGACTTGAGCGGCGAGCGCCAGAGGCCTAAGTGCTGACCGTCGCGCCACGCCACAACGTAGACGTTGCCACCCTGACTACCAACAGCCAGAATGGCCGTGCGCAGACCGCGAACCGTGGAAGCTATCTGGCTCCATCGGACGCCGCCCGTCGTCGTCACCCACAGTTCACTCGCCGACGAACTGGTCGATCGTTGGGCGCCGTACATCCATCCATCCTGGGCGGAGGAAAAGTGCATGTGGACGTCACCCGTTGACCCAACAGTCGTCGCCTCATTCGAAAGCCACGAGGACAGCGCCGAGGGGAGATGCTGGGTTGCCCACGTCGAACCTTGATTGTTCGACGTCAGGAGCCGCACGCAGATTTTGGCGCCGCAGGGAATTCGGTCCAGAACCCAAGCCGCTTTGGGCTGCGGTAGGGAGAGAGCGAATGGATTGGTGGGGACGCTCGAAATGGTGGCGGTCGCGTGGCTCGGAACGACGATGAGTGCACTCGCGCCCAGACTTAGTGACACGATGAGGCGAGAAGTAATGCGGTTGACGTTCATATTTACCCCTTGTAGTGATGTGCCCGCACTCTCGCACAGTCCGACACTGGTGGGTACGTTTTGCCGTAACAATTTCTCCGCCACCTGATGAGGGGTGTCTCAACGCTCCCGCAGAGCAAGAAATGCCTCCAGAGTGGTCTCCGACGAACCACCAACCCTTCGCCGCATGGCGCAGGGTGAGCGTCGATTATGACCGCCTTCACGGTGGACCATCGAGCTACGTGGCACACCGAGGCGTTAAATAACATTTCCCCGGGACAAGGGTCCCGGGGAAATGTTTCGAACTGCGAAAACTATGCGCTGACTGACTCTTCCGTCAAGATGTCGACCAAACGACGTCCGCCGCGGAAGCCGAACTTGACCTTGCCCGGCGCGAGCGCGAACAATGTGTCGTCACGGCCGATGCCGACATTGCGGCCCGGGTGAAAGCGTGTGCCACGCTGACGGATAATGATGCTGCCCGTCTTGACGGCAGTGCCGTCAAACGTCTTCACACCAAGTCGCTGGGCATTCGAGTCGCGACCGTTACGTGTAGAACCGCCACCTTTTGTCTTTGACATTTATTGCTCCTTAGTTTGCGGAGATCTTGTTGATCTCAACGGTCGTGTACCACTGCTTGTGACCCCAACGGCGACGCTGGATGGCCTTGGCCTTGTAGGTTAAGCCACGAATCTTCGGGCCTGACTCAACACCAACAATGGTGCCGGTGACGGTGGCGCCAGCGAGCGCGGGACCGGCGAGCACATCGGCGCCGTCCACGAGCAATACGGGCTTGAATTCAATTACGGTGCCTTGCTCTTCGGCGCGCTTGTCAACGCGGACCAACTGGCCCTCGGTGACGCGCTCTTGAGAAGTACCAACACGGATGACGGCGTACATAGGGTCTCTATCTTAGTGGATGGGTGGAGGGGAAAGCGAACTACAGGCCGGTGTTGAGGACAAATCCTCGTCCGTCGCAGACGGCACAGGTCTTGGAGACGGACTCGAGGAGGCCCTCATTGACCCGCTTACGGGTCATTTCAACGAGGCCGAGCTCGGAGATGTCAAAGACCTGGGTGCGCGTCTTGTCACGGCTGAGCGCCTGACGAAGGGCCCCCGCCACCGCTTCGCGGTGCGCCTTGGTCTCCATGTCGATGAAGTCGATCACGATGATGCCACCAATGTCGCGCAGTCGCAGCTGGCGCGCTACTTCTTCGGCCGCCTCGAGGTTGTTGCGGAACACCGTCTCTTCGAGGTTGGTGGTACCAACGTTTTTTCCGGTGTTGACGTCGACGACCGTCAGTGCTTCGGTGCGCTCAATAATGAGTGACCCTCCCGACGGCAAGAAGACCTTGCGATCGAGGGCCCGGTGCAACTGTTCGTGGACGAAGAACTTCTCAAAGAGCCCCAGGTCTTCACCGGAGCGATCGAAGTACTCAATACGGTCAGCCAACTCGGGGTTGACGGCCATGACGTAGTCACGCACCTTGGTGTAGAGCTCGAGATCGTCAATCAAGACACCGCGGTAGTCGTCGTTGAGCTCTTCGCGCAGCACGCGAACAGCCAGGTCGAGGTCGCGGTAGACGAGACGGGGGTGACTCGCCTTGGCCACTTCGGCCTCGATCGCGTCCCACTTGGCACACAGTGAGGTCACGTCACGGGCCAAATCGGCCTCGGCGACACCCTCCGCGGCGGTACGAATGATGATGCCGTGGCGTTCGGGCTTGACTTCGTCGATGATGCGACGCAGACGACGACGCTCGCCGTCGGGCAGGCGCTTCGAGATGCCGACGGTATTCGAGTTTGGCACCAGCACGGCGAAGCGGCCCGGCAGAGAGACTTCCTGCGTGAGCCGAGCTCCCTTGGCCCCGATGGCGTTTTTGGTGACCTGACAGATAATGGTCTGTCCGGACCGAATCATCTGCTCAATGCGGCGGTCTCCCCCGCCCGCTGGGTCAACATCGTCACTGTCGAAGGTGATGTCGCCACGGTAGAGCACGGCATTCTTCGGGATACCAATGTCGACGAATGCCAGTTCCATGCCGGGCAACACATTTTGGATGCGGCCGACGTAAATATTGCCGTCAATCTGGTTTGTTTCATCGGCGGCCTTCGCCACGGTGTACTCAACCAGGGTTCGACCCTCGAGGGTCGCGATGTGGGTGGCGTCCTTCGTCGAGTGAACGCACATGAGGTAGCGACCCTGCAGTCGATCGGTGCGCTCGGCGCCACGACGCTTCTGTGGGCGCTTGGCTCGCGTGCCTTCCTCGGCGAATTCCGGCGCGGAGGCCTCGACGGGAGAATCGGCGGGACGCGGCGTCGAGCGACGCTGGTTGTTGCCCCCACCGTTACCGTTGCTCGTTCCGGCACCACTGCCGCGACCGCGACCGCCGCGGCGACGGCGTGGCGCACCGTTGGCGTTGCGTGCAGCAGTCTCACCGCCACTCGGACGGGTCTCACCGCTGGGCGCGGGGCTGGGACGAGTATCGCCTATTTGTGGTGCGGGGCGAGTGTCACCAATCCGTGGACCGGTTGGTGGTGTGTTGTTGGATGCGTCGCTCACGACGGAGTCTCCTTGCGTGCTGGTGGGGTGCGACGCCGCAGGTGGCGTCGACTGGCCGGTCGAGACGGCTACTGCCGTCGACGCGGTACTTCGATGGGGTGCGTTGGAGGGCGAGGAGAACGGTGAGGCAACGGTTCTTTGTGCTGTACTCACTCATTTGAAACACGGGGTGTCCTCTAAGCGCTCGGTGCCGGGGAGGCATCAGCGGCGTTCTTTTTGCGTTCCCGACTCGTCGTGGAACGACCAACACCCCTAAGGCTAGTCGGCGAGTGAGGCGTTAGTGGTGTTTAAGTGACGTGTGCGCAATGGTGGTGGACGTGACGGGGAGGCCGTTCGTCCCCAGATTGGGGCTGGTCACGAGTGGTGTAATCGGGTGTTTCACCAGATAGTTATAGGTCTGAGCTACCACGGGCGCGGCGGCGTCGGCACCGTAGCCACCTTGTCCAATGACGCACAGAACGACGTATTTCGGACTCTGGGCGGGCGCGAACGACACGAACCAGGAATTGGGCTCTTGCCCGTAGGAGTTAGAGGCGGTGCCAGTCTTTCCGGCGACGACAAAGGAACTCATGTTGAACGTGGCGTAGTGATGGAAGGGGTAATACGCAGTACCAGCGGGGTTGTTGACCACACCAATCAGCCCCTCCATGATCGGGTTACGCACCGAAGGGGGCAGGGAAACGTGCGACAGTACGCGAGCGCCGTAGCGAAGGATGGTGTGACCGCTCGGCGAAACAATCGCCGCGGCGACCTCGGGCTGGTAGCGGGTGCCACCATTGGCGAACGTGGCGTAGGCCGAAGCCATTTCAATCGGTGTCACGGCCGTCGAGCCCTGACCGAAGGCCATCTCAACGTTGTCACCGGTGTACCACGACACGTTGGGGTACGCCTTGGGGGCCTGCGCGTGCAGCGCCTTACGGACCGTCGGCGAGTCCACCCGCCCCTGGACTTCATTCGGCAGGTCGACGTTGGTGTACTGACCGAGGCCGTACTTAGCCGCCACCGTTTGAATAGCTTCCGGGCCGTAGAGACCCTGGTGGGCCCAGAACAGGTAGCCAAGGTTGTAGAAGTAGTAGTCCGAGGACTTCGTCAGCGCCAGCGGGAGGGAGATCAGGCCGGCCCGCTCGCCGTTGTCGTCGTGGAAGACGCAGCCGTGGTTGCCACCAAAGCAGCCCGGAACCGTAAAGGCACCGGTGTCATTCACCGTCTGATACGCACTAAAGATGCCGGTTTGAAGTTGCGCCGTGGCGGTGATCATCTTGAACGTTGAGCCCGGCGTGAAGGTACCTTGAATCGCGTAGTTACTGAATGAGCGGTTCGCGAGCAGGGCATTGAACGTTTTCTGGCTCAGCCCATTGACAAACGAATTCAGGTTGTAGGAAGGAAATGACGACATGGCGTAGATAGCCCCCGTCGTGGGGCTCATGACAATCGCGGCGCCATCAATAGCCTTCGGAATCTTGCCCGAAATCGGGTCAACCGTGTGGCGCACGCGAACGATGTCCTTGGCCAGGTACCCATCGAGGGCCCGTTGCAGACCGGCGTCGATATTGAGCACCACCGAGTCACCAATGCGCGGGGCCACGGCCTTCGTCCGGCCGAGAATTGATCCCGCCGCGTTCACCCGGAAGGTGATCTGCCCGTCAATGCCCCGCAAGTAGTGCTCGTAGTAGGCCTCGATACCGGTCTTTCCGTAGATGGAATTGGTTTGGTACCCGGCACCTGGATTCGCCGCGATTTCTTGACCAGTAATAGGACCAACGTAACCCAGCACCTGCGAGGCCGTGCCGCCACCCGAGGGGTAGGAGCGCTGCGCGATGAGCTGCACCACGACACCCGGAAATTGCGCCGGATGCAGTTTGATGAAACTTACCGTTGAGGCATCGGCATTGGTCACGATCGGCGCCGGCTGGTACGGGTTGTACTGAACGTTGCTCGCTTTGGCCCACACCGCCTTCGTCGACTGGTGGGTGAGAAGCGCGAGGGCGCCGATAACCTCGGGATGGAGGTGCGCCTGCACTAGGGACAACTGCACCTGGGTGGTGTCGACATTGGTCACCAGGGCATTGCCATTTCGGTCGCGGATATACCCTCGATTCGCGGGCAGCGTCGACACCCGTAACCCGTTCCCATTCGCCGCCGTCACCGCGGTTGCGTGCTCAACCACCTGGAGCAGCACAAGTCGCACGATGAGGCCGCTAAACAGCAAGGCAAAGAGGAGTCCCACCACGCGCCAACGACGCTCTGCGTCGACCTCCACCTCTTCGGGTGCCGAAACGAGGTCTCGAATACCGACCGTCTTTTGCTGGTTAATGGTTGACCCCGGACGTCGAAAGGGGTTAATCGAACTCCACGGGCGCCATAGACGGGTGAACCACGAACCCGTCGGTCGAGTACGCCAACTACCAGCCACTAGCGCCTCGAGGGCGCGAGGCCGGTGATCACTCGGGTTCCAATGAGCAGGGGTCGGGCCACAACGGCGAAGACCACGGCGTTGACCGCCATGGTGGTCAACAACGAGCCACGCCACAGGGAGAAGTCGAGCGTGAAGGCTCCCGCACCAACAAAGAGCAGTGGCGCCAGCAACCCGGCGGCGGCGGCGAGGGCCGGAGCGGTCCACCACGCGGCTCCGTCGACGTCGCCAACACTATTGCGACCTAGACGCACCGCAATGGCCGCGAGAGCGGCACCCACGGCGGCGTTCAGTCCAAACGCCGTCGCTGCGTGAGCATCAAAGCAGAGACCCGCCACCGCACCAGTAATGAGTGCCGCCGGACCAGCGCCGAGTAGGCCGAGGCAAAAAGGCCAGAGCCACACCACCATGACGACGACACCGAAGATGCGCACGTGGGAGAGAACATCGAGCTGCACCGCGACCAAAAGCCCCGTGATGACCACGAGGACGGCGAGAAGTCGGCTCACGTCGAGGGCTCCCACAACAAGACGTCGACGAACGACAAGTGACCGAGATCGGCCACGGGAGACACCGAGGCGGCGTAGGTTGACGAACCAGGCGTTACCGAAATCGACGTCACCTTCGCCACGGGAAGCCCACCAGGCATCGTCGACCCGGATAACGAGCTCGAGAGCAGCACTTGACCAATGGCGAGTGATGCGGTGACGGGGATACCGCTCATCGAGAGTCCGTTGTTGACGCCTCGACCATCAACCAGGACCGTCGTGGCCTGCTTACCAAAGGTCACGTTCAAACTGGAGTTCGCGTCCGTGATCAGGCGTACCGTCGATCCATGGTTCGTGGTGGCGATAATGCGCCCAACCACTCCCCCATTCGCCACCACCGGCATGCCGGGCAGTAGGCCATCACTGGCACCCTTCGACAGCGTCACGGTTGCGGCGAAATTCGTCGGTGACACCGACACGACTTGGGCGACCACGCTGGGGGTGGAACCAATGAACGGCAACCTCAGTACGGCGTTGAGTGCCGCCAACGTTTGGGTAGCGCCCGCGTTGACGCTAGCGGCGAGTTCCGCCTTCCCGAGTTCGGACCGAAGTTGCTGATTTTGACTCACTAAATCTGAATAATTCACGGCCCCCGCGAGGAGGTGACCAATGGGGGTGGCGACGAGATTGACCGCCCAACCAAAAGGACGCAGCGCTCCGCCGGCCAGGCCTCGCACACCATTTCCCACGCCGCCAGCCTGGTAGAGACCGTAGGCGGAAACCACGGCCAAGGCCGAGAGAGTCAGGGCACGACGGCGAGAATGACTGAGCGCCACGGGTTAGCGCGAGGGGGTGGTCTTGAGCATGCGTTCAAACACTTCGAGGTTTTCGAGACACATGCCCGAACCCATCGCGACACAGTTCAATGGGTCATCAGCGACCACAATGGGCATATTCGTTTCAACTTGCAAGCGCGTGGCCAGACCGTTTAACAGGGCGCCACCACCGGTGAGGACAATGCCCTGCTCCATAAGGTCCGAGCTCAACTCGGGTGGCGTGCGGTCCAGTGTCGACTTGACGGCGTCGATAATTGCCTGAACGGGTTCTTCAATGGCCTGGCGAATCTGCTCGGTCGAAATAACGACTGTCTTAGGCAGCCCCGTCACGAGGTCGCGGCCACGAATCTGGGCCTTCATTTCTTCTTGGAGGGGATAGGCCGATCCCATTTGAATCTTGATTTCTTCAGCGGTGCGCTCGCCGAGCGCTAACTGGAACTCCTTCTTTACGAAGGTAATGATGGCCTCATCGAGCTCGTCGCCACCAACGCGAATCGAGGCCGAGTTGACAATACCGCCAAGAGAAATAACTGCCACCTCGGTGGTGCCACCACCGATGTCGACCACCATGTTTCCGGTTGGCTCGTTAATGGGCAGTCCGGCACCAATGGCGGCGGCCATTGGTTCTTCGATGATGTACGCCTTACGGGCGCCGGCGAATTCGGCCGCCTCCATTACCGCGCGCTGTTCGACGCCGGTAATTCCCGACGGTACGCAGATAATCATGCGGGGCTTGGCGAAGCGACGCTGGTGAACACGGTGAATGAAGTACCGCAACATTTTTTCGCAGACTTCGAAGTCCGCAATAACACCGTCGCGAAGGGGGCGAATAGCGCGAATGTTGCTCGGGGTGCGACCAATCATTTGCTTCGCCTGCGCTCCGACGGCGTAGACCTTCCCGTCACGGTCATCGATAGCGACGACCGAGGGCTCGCTCAAAACGATGCCACGACCACGTACGTAGACCAAGGTGTTCGCGGTGCCCAGGTCCACGGCCATGTCGCGACCTAACAACGAGAACTTGTTTTTTTCAATCATGCACAACCCCTGTCCGGCCCCCGGCACGCTTCGCCACTCTAAAGGCTACGCCTTCGCGGTGACTCGCATTTTCGACCTACACCAGGGAGGGAAAGAATACCGCAATCTCACGGGCCGCTGACTCGGCGGAATCTGACCCGTGAATCAAGTTTCGGTTCATCAACGTTGCGAAATCGCCGCGAATAGTGCCTGGTGCGGCGGCGGCCGAATTGGTCGCGCCCATCATTGCTCGAACAATTTCCCAGGTCCCATCAGGGCCTTCGAGCACCGCAGCGACGAGTGGGCCACCAGTCATGAAGGCAATGGTTGGCTCGTAAAAGGACTTACCCACGTGCTCGGCGTAATGCAGTTCCGCGGTAGCACGGTCGAGGGTGCGTAGCTCCAAGGCCACGGGAGTGATCTGGCGACGCTCAAATCGACCCAAAATTTCACCGACGAGACCACGAGCAACGGCGTCAGGCTTTAAGAGGACGAGCGTTCTGTTCATGGTCATTAAGACTAGTCCAGCCCGATTAGTGGTGAGAGGCGAGACCGAGGACGTCGGCTCGCACCTGGGCGACCAGGTAGAGGCTTCCGCACGCGACGATGAGATCGTCTTCGTGTGAGCGTTCGCGAGCGTGCGCCAGTGCCGAGGTCACCGACGGATGCTCGTGAGCCACGGCGCCACGGTCGCGAAGCGCCTTGGTCACCACCGACGCTGACATGGCCCGAGGTGAGTCCGGTGCCGCGACGTGGAACTCACGAAAGCCCATGGCCAGGAGTGGCGCGACCATGTCGTCAACGTCTCGACCGCTCAACATTCCCAGTACGCAACGGCGCTCCCCCGATACGTGGAACGCACCGTCGAGTCCGTCGCAGAGCGCCTGCACGCCGGCCGGGTTATGCGCTCCGTCGACCACGATCATCGGGTGACGAGACAGGAGCTCCATGCGACCTGGCATGCGCGCACTGGCCAGCGTCGCTCGAACGACGTTGTCGCCGAGTGCTCGTCCGAGGAATGCCTCGGCGGTGGCGATAGCCGTAGCGGCGTTGACCCCTTGATGAATGCCGTGTAGTGAGAGCACCACAGCGTCGTAGCGCGCGAACGGCGTGCGCAGCGTTAGGGAGCGCCCACCCACGGCGAGATCGTTTTCTTCGAGAACGAAGTCGCGGTCAATTTGCCACAACGTGGCCCCGAGCTCCGTCACTTTTTGGGTAGCGATCTGCGTGACGATGGCGTTAGTCGTGCCGAGCACGGCAATCGCGGCGGAGCGGAAAATACCGACCTTGTCACGCGCAATGTCGGCCACGGTTGGCCCCAGAACGGCGGTGTGGTCGAGATCAACGTTCGTGAGCACCGTCACGTCACCGTTGATGACGTTGGTTGAGTCCCAGGTTCCCCCGAGTCCCACCTCGAGTACGGCCACGTCAACGGCCTCGTCGGAAAAGTGAAGAAGCGCCGCCACGGTCAAGAGTTCGAAACGAGTGAGCGCAATACCCGTCGCATTCTCCACGTCGTAGAGGCGGCCGAGCAACTGGCTGAAGTCCTCGTCATCAATGGCCTCGCCACTAATGGCAATGCGCTCGTTGATGGCGTGGAGATCAGGGCTGGTGAAGGTGCCGACACGCAACCCGGAGTTGACGAGCAGCGCACTCGTCAGCGTGGTGGTTGTGCCCTTGCCGTTGGTGCCGGTGAGGTGAATCGCCGGGTAGTCGGCGTGGGGATCGGCGAGGGCCGCGAGGGTGGCACGCACCTGATCGAGTGATGGCGGCGTCGAGCGATTCGGGGCAATGCGCTCGAAGTCAACGTGTAACTCGAGCCAGGCCAACGCCTCGGCATGCGTCGTTGGTCGGCCCACTAGGAAGCGCGACGCGAGCGCGGCTTACGCAACTCGTACACCGGAGCACTGCCAGCGATAACCGCGTCGGCAGTGATCACGCAACGCTCAACGTCGGAGCGGCCGGGCAAGTCGTACATGGGCTCGAGCAAGACGTGCTCGAGGATCGAGCGCAGTCCGCGGGCCCCGGTCTTGCGCTCGAGAGCCAAGTCGGCAATTGCCTCTAACGCGAGGGGCTCAATGACGAGCTGCACGCCGTCGAGGGCGAGGACTTGCGTGAACTGCTTGACCAACGAGTTTCGGGGCTCGGTCAACACATTTATCAGCATCGCGCGGTCGAGTTGCTGCACCGACGCGACAATTGGGAGGCGACCAATGAACTCTGGAATGAGGCCAAACTTGACCAGATCCTCGGGCAGGGCGTGCTTGAAGAGTTCGGTATCGCCCTGACGCTTACTCTGCACGGGCTGGTTGAACCCCATGGACTTCTTGCCCAGACGACGCTCGATGATCTCTTCGAGGCCGGCGAAGGCGCCGCCACAGATGAAGAGAATGTTCGCCGTGTCGAGCGAGATGAACTCCTGGTGGGGGTGCTTGCGGCCACCCTGCGGTGGGACCGAGGCAACGGTGCCTTCGAGAATCTTGAGCAGGGCCTGCTGCACGCCCTCGCCCGATACGTCACGGGTAATCGAGGGGTTTTCCGCCTTGCGGGCGATCTTGTCGATCTCGTCGATGTAGATGATGCCCCGTTCGGCACGCTTGACGTCATAGTCCGCCGCAGTCAGCAACTTCAGCAGAATGTTTTCCACGTCCTCGCCCACGTAGCCCGCTTCGGTAAGTGCGGTGGCGTCAGCGATGGCGAAGGGGACGTTGAGCATGCGAGCCAACGTCTGGGCGAGAAAGGTCTTTCCGCAGCCGGTTGGTCCGAGCATGAGGACGTTGGACTTGCCGACCTCAACGTCGGTGTCGTGCAACGGCGCGGCTTGGATTCGCTTGTAGTGGTTGTACACCGCGACCGCGAGAATCTTCTTGGCGTCGTTTTGACCCACCACAAACTCGTCGAGGAACGTCGAAATGTCGCGCGGCGTGGGGAGGTCGTCGAGCACAAACTCGGGACGATCGCCAAATTCGTCCGCGATTATGTCATTACATAAATCAATGCACTCGTCACAGATATAGACACTGGGTCCCGCGATGAGTTTCTTGACCTGCTTTTGACCCTTCGTGCAGAAATTGCACTTAATCAGGTCGCTGCCTTCGCCAAATTTTGCCACGGTCTACCTCCGACCCCTGCTTCCATCCTAGGAGGAACGGGGCCGAAAAAAGGGTACCTAGGGACGACGAGCAATCACTTCGTCGATGAGACCGTATTCCACGGCTTCAGCGGCGCTGATGATGTAGTCACGGTCGGTGTCGCTGGTGATTTTCTCGACCGTCTGGCCCGTGTCGTTGGCCAGCAGGCCATTGAGCATGTCCTTCATACGCATCATTTCGCGCGCCTGAATTTCAATGTCGGAGGCCTGGCCGCCGACGCCACCCCAAGGCTGGTGCATCAAGACGCGAGCGTGAGGCAGGGCGAAACGCTTGCCCTTGGTACCGGCACCGAGCAACACCGCGGCGGCCGAAGCGGCCTGGCCGAAGCAGAACGTCGAAACGTCGGGCTTGATGTACTTCATGGTGTCATAGATCGCCAGCAAGCCGGTGATGTCGCCACCGGGTGAGTTGATGTAGAGGTTGATGTCCTTGTCGGGGTCTTCCGATTCGAGGAACAGCATCTGGGCACAAATCAGGTTCGCAATGGTGTCGTCGATTGGCGTGCCGAGAAAAACGATGCGCTCGCGAAGCAGGCGGCTGTAGAGGTCGTAGGCCCGCTCGCCTCGAGTGGAGTTCTCAATGACGGTCGGGACGAGGTAGTTGTAGGCGCGGAAGTTGTCGTTCACGGTTCTACCTTAGGCTTCCAGCTCGTCGGACACATCAGTGCTGAGGAGTTCACGGTCAATGACGTTGCCGAGAGCGTCGACGTAGACCACGTTCTCCAGCAGCCAGCGGTTGGCCTTCATCTTGGCGACTTCGCCGAAGTACGAGGGAAGGCGACCATTGGTGACCAGATTGGTCTTCAAGATTTCGACGGTCGAACCCATCTCATCGGCCGTCGTACGCAGCTCGTCGTCGAGTTCTTCCTCGCTGGGCTCAAGGCCTTCCGCCTTAGCCAAGGCGCGCAACGCCAGGTCAATGCGGATAGCGCGCGCTGACTCCGAGCGCAGTGACTCGAGCAAGACGTCCGGAGTCTGCTGCGTCGCAGCGAGGAATGATTCCAAATTCATGTTCTGCTGCGCCAGGCGGTGACCCAGGTCGTGCAGGCGCTCATTCGCCTCGGCGTCGATGAGAACGTCGGGCGTCTCAATGTCACCGAGCAGTTCGGCGAGGGCAATGACGGCCGCGTCACGCTGACTCATCTGAGCCTGTGCGACCTTCATCTTGCCCAACTGCGTCATCACGGCGTCACGCATCTCGGCGACGGACGCCCACTCAGTATTCTCTTCGACCCACTCGTCGGTCAGGTCGGGCAGCACACGCTCGCGAACCTGCTTCAAGGTCATCGTGTAGACCGCCTCCATGCCCATGCCGGCGCTGGAAGTGATGGTCAACACTTCGCCCGAGCGCAGGCCCAGAATCTGCTCGTCCACCTCCGGCGTGATCGCGCCTGATCCAACGGTGTACATAAAGTCACTGGTCTCGAAGGGTTCCGCTTCGGAGTCGGGCTGTTCCACCTTGATGTCCATGGCGACAAGGTCACCGGTGACAATGGGACGGTCGACGTCATTGAGAATCGCGTCAGTGTCGCGGAAGCGGTCAATTTGCGATTCGAGCTCATCGTCGGTGACGAAGGGCGAGGGCACGACGACCTGCAGGCCGTGGTAGCCGTTGATCTCGAAGGAGGGGCGGACCTCGACTTCAGCTTCGAAGACCAACTGGCCCTCTTCTTCGCCGGCCGTCACGTCAATCTCGGGCTGATTGATCGGATCAATCATGGTCTGCGAAACGGCGAGGGCGTAGAAATTCGGAATTGACTCACGAATGGCTTCGGCGCGCAAAACCGCGGGGCCACCGATGTTGGCCAGCAGGACCTGCTTTGGCACTTTGCCCTTGCGGAACCCCTTGATGCTCACCTGTTGGGCCAGCGTCTTGGCGGCGGCATCCATAGCGGTATCGAGTTCGTTGTCGTCAATTTCAACGACGAGCTTGATTCGGTTGTTTTCGAGGGCAGTGGACGTAGCGCGCATAAGGCAAACAGCCTACCCGCCGCCGGTGACTCCCCCGAACGCTCGTTGTTAGGGCAGCATCACCATGGCGTCGCTGAGTCGCTGCGCGAGTCGCGTATCACCGCGAACATCGGTAGCCGACGCCCGCAAGAAGGCTTCGGCGTTGATTCGTCCCGCGCACCGTCGCCAGAACAAGGGGGCGGCCGTGGTGAGTTCGAGTGTTGGCGTGTCCGCACTCGCCTCCGCCGGTACGCCACGGGAATCAACGACGCGCAACCGAACCGTGCGCGCGGTGCGGCCCATGATGTTGAACTGCAGAAGCGACCCCTCGGGCGCGGCAGCCCGCTTGGCCCACACGTAGCCCATCGTCGCCTCGAAGCGGTTCAGTGTTACCTCTTCACCGAGTCCGTGATCATCGGCCGGTTCCAGTAGAGCGTCTCGAATATCTTGCAGATGAATCCAACTGTCGACGATGCGACGTTCGTAGGCGGAAGCAACCGAGCGCTCACCCTCCGGTGACCAGTCCACGTACTCCCACTCGCCAAGCGTCAAAGGCTCGAGTCGCTGGAGCGAGGACGACGTCACCGCAATGAACTCGTGGAGCACGTCGGCCCCACGCAGGTGACGACGGGCCGCGACGAAGCCCTCATTCACTTGCCCCGTGGCATTGCGCACGTAGGCGGGCGCCTCACCCGTTACCTCCGGCACCGGTTCGCCCCGGGCGTAGAGCTCAACGCCAATGAGGTGGCTGAGCACATCGCGCACGGTCCAACCGGGGCAGGGGGTGAGGGCGTCGAAGGCTCGTTCATCACGGTCTCGAAGTGTGCGAGCGATAGTCGACCAGGTCTCGCGGAGGGCGTCGGGAATCCACTGGTACATACCCTTCGAAGCCTACGGCGTTGCGGGGTCGCAAAATGTGCGAGACTGTTCCGCACGGGAAGTGGCGCAGCTTGGTAGCGCACCTGGTTTGGGACCAGGGGGCCGCGGGTTCGAATCCCGCCTTCCCGACCATTTCGGCCGGTATCACCGTGCCCCAGCGTTCGCGCTGTCTACTCCGCCAGTAACTCTCGAACGCGCGGGAGAACCGTGGTGCCGTAGAGCTCAATGCTGCGCATCAACTTGTCGTGTGGCAACGTGCCGGCCGAGTACTTCAGGTCAAAACGCGTGAGTCGAAGCGCCTTGGCTGTTTTGGCAATTTTCTGCGCCACGGTCTCTGGAGAACCGGCGTACAGTGACCCCTGTGGGCCAACGCTGGCCCGAAACTGCTCGATGGTCATCGGAGCCCAGCCCCGTTCAGCCCCGATACGGGCGTGCATGTCGCGAAAGTGCGGCCAGAGTTCCTCCATAGCCTGTTCGTCAGTATCGGCCACGTAGCCCGGCGAGTGAACGCCCACCGGCAGGTTCGATACCTCGAAGTGCGCTTGGGCCCGTTCGAACAGATCGACGTACTGGGCGAATCGCTCGGGGCGACCGCCAATGATGGCGAGCATCAAACCAAACCCGTAGCGCGCAGCCCGCACGACTGACTCAGGGCTGCCACCAACACCGAGCCAGGTGGGCAGCGCTCCCGACGCCGTCTTTGGAAAGACGTCCTGGTCCACGAGGGCGGGGCGGAGCGCTCCGTGCCACGAGACCGCCCCTTCCCCGCGGAGGAGGGAGAACAGTTCAACTTTTTCTTCGAACAGGGCTTCGTAGTCGTCGAGCTGGTAGCCAAAGAGTGGAAAGGACTCAGTGAATGAACCTCGACCAAGAATGACTTCGGCGCGACCATTCGAGAGTCCGTCCAATGTGGCGAAGCGCTGAAATACGCGAACGGGATCGTCACTGCTCATCACCGTCACGGCCGAGCCAAGTCGAATCCTCTTGGTCGAGGCGGCAATGGCGGCCAACACGACCTCCGGGGCCGAGACGGCGAAATCGGCTCGGTGGTGCTCCCCCACGCCGATGAAGTCAATACCCAGTTCATCGGCCAAAACGCCTTCGGCCACGACGTGTTGCAACGTGGTGGCGAAGGATTCACGGTCCCCCGCGAGGTCCACTGTGACGTCGCCAAAGGTGTCAAGCCCCAGTTGCAATTGCGCCATTGAGCACACCAATCTGTTCGTCGGCGAGTCTCGCTCGTACCGATTTCGGTGCCCCAGGCAAGACTCGAACTTGCAACCTGCGGGTTAGAACTCCGTTGCTCTATCCATTGAGCTACTAGGGCGCACCTCCATCGTACTCAGGCACTGGCGCAACCGTCGAGCAAAAGGTGTAGGATTAGGAGCCTTGGTGGGTGTAGCTCAGCTGGTTAGAGCGCCAGGTTGTGGTCCTGGAGGCCGCGGGTTCGAAACCCGTCACTCACCCCACTGAAAAGAACCGGACTTCATCTGAAGTCCGGTTCTTTCATTTTCTGGGCACGGTTCGAACCCGACGGGCGCGAAGGTGTAGACTCTTTTCGCGCCGATAGCTCAATTGGCAGAGCATTTGACTCTTAATCAACAGGTTCCGGGTTCAAGTCCCGGTCGGCGCACCAATAAAAAGAGCCACTTACTTCGGTAAGTGGCTCTTTTTCTTTTTGTGCGCAGTCGCGAAAATAGACTCGCCCCATGGCCTACAACTACTCGAATAAAGTCATCGTCATCACCGGAGGCGCCGGTGGCATCGGTAGCCACCTCGCCCGTGAATTTTCAATGCGGGGCGCCACCCTTGTGCTCCTTGACCTCGACGCCCAGCGCCTCGAGGCCACGATGAGCACGCTCACCGGCACCGGGCATCACCACAAGAACGACCCTACTTGCGACTGGTTGATTAGCCCAGATTGTCGTTACTTGTGACCGTGGTGAAGGTCACCTTGTGAGGGCTTACCAGCCCTTGAGGCGTCTGCAACGTGTACTCGGCGGCCGCCGCGAGCGAGGCCCGCA
>CAIKBU010000066.1 GCA_903825765.1 uncultured Actinomycetes bacterium
CCCTACTGGGCACCAATTATCGAGCAGTTCAACCAGCGCGTGGGAAACATCGCCACCGAGGCCGAATTCCTCTGGGAACGGTCACCGTTGTCGAAGGCTGACCACATCGCCATCCCCCTGCTGATTGCCCAGGGAGCGAATGACCCCCGCGTGAAGCAGGCCGAGGCTGAACAGATCGTGGCGGCGCTGACGAGCGCCGGGATCGAGCACGAGTATCTGCTCTTTCCCGACGAGGGACACGGCTTCGCCAAGCCCGAGAACCGTTTCACTTACTACCGCGCGGTGGAGCAGTTCTTCGCACGGTATCTCTAACAGAAGAAGAAACGCTGCTCGCCAATCGGCGAGCAGCGTTTCTTCGTTGGTTGGTTCAGCGTGAAACGGTCGATCCGCGCCGAGCCACGTTGTCGATAGTGACCGCGACGAGGAAGACGCCCGCGGTCGCCAAGTACTGGCCATAGACCGAAATGGACAGCAATGCCATACCGTTGTAAATGACGCCAATGACGACGCCACCCACGAGTGCGTGCACCATCTTGCCGCGGCCACCGAAGAGGCTGGTGCCACCAATAACGGCCGCTCCGACGGCGTAGAGCACCTGCGTACCGCCGGGCACCGCGTCATTAATGCCATTCAAGTTCGAAACGTAGACCAGACCGGCTACGCCCGACGTGAATCCGGCGAGGGCGAAGGCCAGGATCCGGTAACGGTTCACCTGAATACCCGCACGGCGGGCCGCTTCTTGATTACCACCGATGGCGTACAGGTAACGCCCAGCTTTCGTGCGGTTGAGAAAGAATGTCGAGCCGGCCACCATCACGCCGAGTATCACGATGGCGTAAGGCATACCCTGAATCTTGAGGGTGAAGTAGCCACGGTTGGTGTTGAAAATCCACGCCGCCGTGATGCCCGCCGCCACGAGGAGCACGGCGCGAATGAGCAAGAAGGGCGTTGGCGTCGTGTCGAGTTCACGTGACCGACGGTTTTTATTGCGGACGGAGGACTGTGCGACGAGGCCCACCACGGTGAGACCAATGAACACGTCAGTCCACAAAATCGAGAGATGTCCGTACACAATGCCGTGAAGGACACCATTGGTAATCGAAATGGTACCGCCGGTACCCTGCGAGTCAACGACCCAGATCAAAATACCGAGCAAGGCGAGTTGAATGGCCAGCGTCACGATGAATGATGGCAGACGCAGGACGATCACCAACAGACCGGAGAACAAACCAACGATTGTCCCCACCACTAAGGCCATCGCGATGCCGGCAAACCACGGCCAGTGGAACTGCAGGTCGGTCAAAATAACTACTGCCGCTCCCGAGAGACCAGCGAGGAAGCCGAGTGAAAGGTCAATCTCACCGAGGAGGAGGAGCCAGATTTCGGCCATGCCCAACAAGACGTAGCCCGTGGCTTGGATCGACAAGTTATTGAGGTTGCCAGCCGATAAAAAACTACTGCTGCGTGCTTCAAAGTAGACGCACAAAGCGATGAGGCCGAGGACAATCGGAATCATGCCACTGTCACCGCGGCGGAGAGCAAAAAAGAAACGGGATGGCTGGTGATGAATCCACATCCCACCAGGCGCAGGCAACCCGACAACGCGTACGGACAGTGGGAATAGTCAACGTACGAACACGAACCCCCAAAAGGGGTTCAGCGCAAATGGTGCGGCTGGAGGGATTCGAACCCCCGACCCTCGGTTCCGTAGAACAATCTAGATAACTACACAACAGGATTTCATTAGTAATTATACCAGTAACACATCATTAACTGCTCATGGA
>CAIKBU010000067.1 GCA_903825765.1 uncultured Actinomycetes bacterium
ACGGCGGGCACGCCGGCCGCGGCCGCGGCCGCGAGTAGTTCCTCGGGGTTCGTCGTACCGGCCACGAATCGGCCCGGGAACTCACTGAAGAATTCGCCCTGTCCGTCAAGCGCCGAGAGGGTCACGCCACGCCCACTGACGGCCACCATTTCGGCGACGGCGACGGCGAGTCCACCGCCACCCACGTCGTGGATTGCGGTCAGTGACGAAACGTCGCCACCACAGATGGCGGCCACCTGGGCGGTCACAAAGCGCACCACTGGTACGACTCGGTCGGCGACGAACGCGGGGAGTCGGCCGCCGCGGCGACCACGAGCGGTGGCCCAGTCGGTACCGGCCAAGGGGTACGCCTCGTCGCCGGCGGCCGTGCGATGACCGAGCAGGACTACGGCGTCGCCGTCACGCCACTGCCAACCAGGTGGCGGCGTCGTTAATGCGTCGACCACGCCGAGCAGACCCACGACGGGCGTGGGGTCAATGTTGTTGCCTCCACTCTCGTTGTAGAGAGAAACGTTGCCACCCACGACCGGAATATCGAAGGCGTTGCAGGCCTCGGCCATACCGTCAATGGACTCCGACAACTGCCACATGACTTCGGGGTGCGTGGGGTTGCCAAAGTTCAAGCAGTTCACGAGGGCCTTGGCCGTCGCCCCGACGCAGGCGAGGTTGGCCGCGGCTTCGACGACGGTCAGGGCCGTACCAACGCGGGGGTCGAGCGCACACCAGCGGGGGTTCGAGTCCGTGGTCACGGCAATACCGCGGCTCGAACGGGGCAGGCCGGGGCCGGCGAGACGGAGCAGCGAGGCGTCGTGGCCGGGGCCGACGACCGTGTTCAAGAACAACTGGCTGTCATACTGACGGTAGACCCACGCCGGGTCGAGGAGCAGATCGAGGAGTTCCTCGGTGAGGTCACCGGCCGGCTCGTCGTGGGTCGGGTCGTCGGCGTGCACCGCGTCGAGGTTCGCGGGCCGAGCAAGGGGCCGGTGATAGAGCGGCGCCTCGTCGGCCAACGACGTGGCCGGTACTTCAGCAACGATTGGACCCTCGAACCCTTCGCGCACGCGCAGCATGCCCACGGTCGAGCCGTCGGGTCGCACGTCGGGTTCAACGACGTGGCCTACGACGGTGGCGCGCACTTCCCACTTCGCGCAGAGCGCGGCGACCGCCTCCCAGTTCTCGGGGGTGATGATCGCGAGCATGCGCTCTTGGCTCTCCGAGGTCATGATCTCCCACGGGGCCATGCCGACTTCTCGTAGGGGGATAGCGGTGTAGTCAACGTTGAGTCCCACGCCACCCTTCGCCGCGGTCTCGGACAAGGCACAGACAATGCCCGCGCCACCGAGGTCTTGAATACCGACGACGAGCTTGTGGTCCAGCAGCTCGAGGCAGGCTTCAATCAGACGCTTTTCTTCGTAGGGGTCACCCACCTGGACGCTGGGACGCTTGGCGTCATCGAGTGAGGCGGCGCCGTCGGCGCCGTCAAAACCAGCCGAGGCGAGTACCGACACACCACCGATGCCGTCACGCCCCGTACGCGAACCGAGCAGGACCGCCAGGTTGCCGACGCCCGAGGCAACACCGAGGACCAGGCGGTCCTTCGGCAGGGCACCGACGGCCAAGACGTTGACGAGGGGATTCGAGGCGTAGCAGTCGTCGAACGTCAACTCCCCACCGACGGTCGGCACCCCGACCGAGTTGCCGTAGCCCGAGACGCCGGCCACCACGCCTTCCACCAACCAGCGTTGGCGGGCGTCGGTGAGTTCACCGAAGAACAGTGGGTCCATCACGGCCAAGGGGCGTGCCCCCATGGAGAAGACGTCGCGAAGGATGCCACCGACACCCGTCGCCGCGCCCTGGTAGGGCTCGATGGCGGAGGGGTGATTGTGACTCTCAATACGGATGGCCACGCCAATGCCGTCACCGGCGTCAATGACGCCAGCACCTTCGCCAGGACCCACCAGCACGTGCGCACCGGCCGACGGCAGGCGCCGCAGGTGCACACGCGACGATTTATACGAGCAGTGCTCCGACCACATCACACCGTAGAGCGCGAGTTCGACGTGGTTCGGCTCTCGGCCGAGGACCTGCTTGATGTCCTCGAACTCACTGTCGGTGAGGCCGAGGGCGCGGTGGAGGGGTTCGGTGGCGTCCATGATGAGTGCTCCGTGTATCGTCGAGGTTTTTAGAGTGAGGCGGTGGCCTCGAGGCCGACAAATCCACCGAGCAGGACGCGGCCATCAGCACTACCCAGCAGCGTTGACATGGCCCGTTCGGGGTGTGGCATGAGGCCAACAACGTTCCCGGCTTCATTCGAGACGCCAGCAAT
>CAIKBU010000068.1 GCA_903825765.1 uncultured Actinomycetes bacterium
AATCAAGCGGCCGCGCACCAGGTTAATGAGGTTGCGGGCGAGCAGGTCTTCGGCGAGCAGGAGCTCACCGGGGCGGCGCTCGAAGCGCCGAAGGTCGACGCGCTTACCCTGAAACGTCATGCGCCCTTCGTCGAGACCACCGATTTTGCGGATGGGCACGAAGGTATTACGCCCTTCGATTTTGATCACCGCACCAACAATCGGCGGGTGGGCATCGTCACCGAGACGCGCGACTAAGTCCTGCACTCGACCAATGCGACCACCATCTTGGTCGTACATCGGTCGCTTCAAGAACGTGGAAAGGTGCAAAATCGTCGTCATAGTGGGCTGCCCTAAGGCTACCCCTTCACCCGCCACTACCTCCAGCCCCTACGGATGAACTCTTGGTGGCAGGAGATCTAGTGTGAGCGAAAGTGTGCCAATACCTCGGTCACCCGCGAGACGTGATCATCAGTGACGCCGGCGTGGACGACGAAACGTGCCCGCTTAGGGCCAACCGTGCCGCCCATGACGCCATAGCCCTCGAGCTCGTGCACAATCTGTCGAGCCTGCGGGTGGGTAAAGGCCACGATGTTCGTGCGGCACGAGGTGGGGTCGTACCCCGACTCGGGGAAAGCCGCCGCGAACGCCTCCGCCAAGGCCGCGGCGCGGGCGTGGTCTTCGGCTAACCGGTCAATCATCGTCAGCGCGACGAGGCCGGCGGCGGCCAAAAAACCAACTTGACGCATCGTGCCACCGAGACGTTTGCGTTCCATGCGAGCCCGCTCCATCAGCGCCGCGGGACCGGCGAGAAGCGAACCGACCGGAGCACAGAGACCCTTCGACAGGCAGGCCATGACCGTGGTGGCGGGGGCCGCAATGGTCGCCGGCGCAACACCGGTGGCCACTGACGCATTAAAGAGTCGAGCTCCGTCGAGGTGCAGCGGGCGATCACCAATTGCTCGAGACAGCGCGACAATGTCGGCGACATCCCACGGGGTACCGCCCGAGGGCATGTGGGTATTTTCAATGGAAATGAGCCCGACGTGTGGTTGATGATCCAGCTCGGCGTCGAGGTAGTTGAGTACCTCATCGAGGGCCAGTGCACCCAACGAGTCGTCGACGAGCGCAAACTGCACGCTCGAGTTCGCGGCCGAAGCGCCGTATTCGAAACTCACGACGTGTTGATTCCGACCAGCGATGATGAGATCACCGCGTTGCGTATGCAGGCGCACGGCAATCTGGTTCGCCATGACGCCGGAGGGGACAAAGACGGCCGCCTCCTTCCCCACCAGGGCCGCGAACGTGGACTCGAGCGTGGCCACCGTCGGGTCATCACCGAAGCCGTCATCACCCACGACGGCCGTGGCCATCGCCTCGCGCATCTCGTCGGTGGGTTGCGTGACGGTATCGCTGCGAAGGTCAATGAAGTCGTTCATGATGGCAACTTTAGCCACGACGCTTTCGTGGGCCCACCTCACCTGCATCGCGGCGAAGAAACCAGCAGTCCTAGGATGAGACCATGACCATTGACTGGACCACGCGACTGCCAAAGGCGCACAACGTGCACGCCGTCTTGGGGGTCGAAACCGAAGAAGTCACCCCCGATCGCGTCGTTCTTCGCCTCGAGGTGACGCCTGACGTGCACCAGCCCTTTGGCATCTTGCACGGTGGCGTGTCGGCCCTCTTGGCCGAGGGGGCCGCCTCAATCGGCGGCGTGGTGAGTGTCCCCGAGGGCTACGTCGTCGTTGGCACCGAATTGAACTGCTCCCACCTCCGCCCCGTGAGTAGTGGCGTGGTGCGCGCCATTGCGACGCCAATCCGCAAAGGTCGCACCGTGCAGGTCTGGGCGGTCGAAATTCTTGATAGCTCCGGGCGACAGATTTCGGTGGCCCGTTGCTCACTCCAAGTGGTGAAAGACCCCTCATCAAAGCCTCAGGGCGTAGAATAAAGCTATTCAGCTAGCCAGTTAAGGGGCTCCACTATGGGCGTACGTTTCACCGGCTGGGGCATTGGCCTTCCAGAACGCATTGTTACCAACGACGAGCTTTCTCTCACCCTCGAAACATCCGATGAGTGGATCGCCGAGCGCACGGGAATTCGTGAGCGCCGCATCGGTGGCACGACTCGCTCACTCGGTGCCGAAGCGGCTCGAGCTGCCATCGCAGACGCTGGTCTAACGCCGGCCGACATCGACTTCATCCTGCTGGCCACAACGACCCCCGACCGTATGGCGCCCGCCACCGCGGCCATGATTCAGTCCGATATTGGCGCCACCTGCGCCGCCCTCGACATCAACGCGGCCTGCTCGGGATTCATGTACGGCGTGCGTGTCGCTCAGGGACTTATTGAAACGGGCACCCGTCGCGTACTGCTCATCGGATCGGAGCAACTCTCGGGCTGGGTTGACTGGACCGACCGTCGCACCGCGGTGCTGTTTGGTGATGGAGCCGGCGCCTGCGTGATGGAATTCAGCAGCGTTACCAATGACTTGATTTCTTCGACTCTGGGCTGCGATGGTGGCGCCGCCGAAATTCTCTCGTGCCACCACAACGCGACGTTCACTATGGATGGCCAAGAGGTCTTCCGTCGGGCCGTTCGGGCCGTGGTTGAGTCCAGTGAAGACGCTATGGCGAAGGCCGGCATTACCGCCGACGACATTGCGCTCATGATTCCCCACCAGGCCAACGTGCGCATTATTCAAGCCATGGCCGACCGCCTCTCCATTCCAATGGAACGCGCCGTCATCACGCTCGACCGATACGGCAACACCTCGGCCTCGTCTATTCCGCTGGCCTTTGACATCGCTCGAAAGGAAGGCCGTATCAAGCCGGGCGAGTACGCGTTGGTCACTGGCTTCGGCGCCGGCATGACCTGGGCATCGTCAATTATTCGCTGGTCCTAGACCACCTCGCCGCTACGAGCGGTGAACTACGCCGTTGTAGAGGATGGGACGTCGAAGATGGAGCGTGTCGATTTCCGCGCGAACCTCATCAACTTCGACTAAATCAATGGTGGCCATGATGACGTCGGCGCCCCGCGTCGTGGTTTCGGCGAGCACCTCACCCCAGGGGTCGATAATCATGGCGTGTCCGTGGGTCATCATCGCAGACGGTGACCCGGCGGATTGGGCGGCGGCCAGAACAAAGGCCCCGTTTTCAATGGCCCGGGCCCGCAATAGCGGCTCCCAGTGCGCCGGACCCGTCACTGATGAAAACGCGGCCGGCACGCACAGGACGTTGGCCCCGGCCACACTAAGGGCGCGGTAGAGCTCGGGAAAGCGAATGTCGAAGCAGATGCTGAGTCCGAGTTGGGCCACGCCGGTACTCGCGATAACCATCTCCTCGCCGGCCTTGATGGTGTTCGACTCTCGCCACGTGACGCCATCGGGGATGTTGACGTCGAAGAGGTGCATCTTGCGGTAGAGAACGTGATGACCGTCGGGGTAGAGCACGACGCTGGTGTTGTAGTAACGACCGCCAGTACCGACCTCAAGAAAGCTCCCGATGTGGATCACGATGCCTCGCTCGATGGAGAGGGCCCGCAGGGTCGAGACGAACGGTCCATCAAGCGTCTGCGCACTCTCCTTATAGAAGCGTTCGGCCCCGAAGAACGATGCCCATTCGGGTAACTGAATGTACTCAGCGGCGCGATCGGCGGCGTGATTGACGAGGGTGAGCGCCTGCTCCAGATTGGTGTCCAAGGTGGCCCCCGAGGTCATCTGTGCCACCGCCACCCGAAAACCCTTAGTCATTACTTTTCCCCTTTTCACAACTAGCACCACGTTACCTATCTCCAATCTCGTGAGGGCACCGTTGGACCGAGAACCAGGGGCTCCACAAACTCCGCAGTCAACGACATGGTGCCCTGACCGCGCTGCAGCGACCCTCGAATCAACAGGGCCGGCGAGGAACGGGCCACACTCCCCCAGCGCGCCCATGCGCCCTTCGAGAAGACCACGTTCACGTGACCGGTCTCATCTTCGATATTCAAAAAGACCGCCCCCTTGGCCGTTTCGGGGTGTTGCCGATGGGTCACCACTCCCCCCACCGTCACGCGAGGGCTCTCCACGCTCGCCAGCGCGGCGGCGGCCACGACCCCCCGCTGGCGCAGTAGCGGGCGCAGTAGCGCCATTGCCGTGGCGTCGGGGGTAAGGCCCATGGCCCAGAGATCATCGGCTACCCGCTCGAGCGCCGTTGGTGGGGCGAGGACCGGTGCCGTAGCGCCAGTGACGACGCCCTCCAGGCGATCGGTCGTACTCTGCGCGGCCGCTCCCGCTACCCAGACCATCTCGCGTCGCTTCGTCGAGAAACAGTCGAGCGCCCCCGCCGCCGCCAGCGCCTCGAGGTGTTGCTGTTGACATCCCGCTCGACGCACGAGATCCTCACTATCGCGCCACGGCGCCCCCGCGACAATACGGAGTGCGAGTTCTCGACTAATACCCCGCACGGTGGTGAGACCGAGCCGCACGAACGGTGCACTACGGTCACCAGCCAAGGTGGCGTCGGCGTTAGACGTCTGGACGTTGGGCCGCTCCACCTCGACGCCGTGGCGCTGGGCGTCGGCCACGAGCGACTGCGGGGACCAGAAACCGAGGGGCTGGGCGTTGAGTAGTGACACCAGAAACGCCGCGGGGTAGTGATGCTTAATCCACGCCGAGCAGTAGACGAGGTGAGCAAACGATACCGAGTGGGATTCGGGGAAGCCAAAGTTAGCGAAGGCCGAGAGTGCGTCGAACAGCTGATCCGCCGCTTTGCCAGTAATGCCGTTGGCGGCCATACCGGCGTAGAAGCGACTCTTCAGTTTAAGCATGCGGATTTCGGAGCGCTTGGCGGCCATGGCCTGGCGAAGCTCGTCAGCCTCAGCCGGTGAGAACCCCGCCACCGCGACCGCCATCTCCATGAGTTGTTCCTGAAAGAGTGGCACGCCGAGAGTACGCGACAAGATTGGTTCGAGTCGTGGGTGCAGGTACGTAACTGGTTCATCGCCGTTGCGGCGGCGCAGGTAGGGATTCACGGCGTTGCCCTGAATGGGGCCAGGGCGAATGAGTGCTACCTCAATCACGAGGTCGTAAAAGCACCGTGGCTTCATGCGTGGCAGCGTCGCCATTTGCGCTCGCGACTCCACTTGAAAGACCCCGACCGTGTCGGCTCGACACAAGAGGTCGTAGACGGCCGGTTCCTGTTCGAGCGCCCCGAGATCAAGGGTCACTCCGTGAAACGCCGCCACCACGTCAACGGCTCGGTGAAGCGCTTCGAGCATGCCGAGGCCGAGCAGATCGAACTTAACGAGGCCAATAGCCGCACAGTCATCCTTATCCCACTGGAGAACCGTCCGACCTGGCGTCCGACCCCACTCCACGGGACAGACCTCGAGTACGGGTCGGTCGCACAGCACCATACCGGCCGAGTGAATACCGAGGTGGCGTGGGCGGTGGAGTAGTTCATTGGCCATCGTCACCACCATCGCCGGGACCTCATCACTCGCCGCCGTCATCGTGGCGCGGTCCACGCCGTCACGAATCTGGTTGGCCTCCGCCTCGGAATATCCGAAGGCCCGAGCGACGTCGCGTAGTGCTGACCGTGGTCTATACGTGATGACGGCTGCCACCTGGGCCGCGTGGTGGCGACCGTAGCGTTCGTAGACGTACTGAATAACTTCCTCCCGGCGACCCGACTCGATATCGACGTCAATATCGGGGGGACCGTCTCGCGCCGGTGAGAGAAATCGCTCGAAGAAGAGATTTAGTTTTACCGCGTCGGCATTCGTGATCCCGAGTGAGTAACACACTGCCGAGTTTGCCGCCGAGCCCCGACCCTGGCTAAAGATGTTTGACCGACGACAGAACTCAGTGATGTCCCAGACGGTGAGAAAGTAGCCCGCGAAGCCAAGTTGCTCAATAACGGCGAGCTCGTGATCAATCTGACGCCAGGCGCCCGGCACTCGCTCGTTCTCGCGCGTGCCGTAGCGCTGGGTGGCCCCGTCGTCAACGAGTTCTCGCAAGTAGGCCTGCTCGCTCATGCCCGAGGGCGTGGCGAAGCGGGGCAACTGTGGGGCAACCAGCCGTAGGTCAAAGGCCAACTCGGCCGCGAGATCACCAGCCCGGTCCACGACCCCGGGCCAGCGTGCGAAGCGACGACGTTGTTCAGCATCACTGCGCAAATGAGCCAGCGGTGAGGCATTGAGCCAGCCCTGCATATCGTCGAGCGCTTGGCGTGAACGAATCGCGGCGAGCACATTGGCCCGAGGGAACGCGTCTGGTGTGGCGTAATGCACATTGCCCGTTGCCACCACGTCAACTCCGTGACGCAGGGCGATACCGACAAGTACGTCGTTGCGTGCGACGTCGTCAATCTGACCGTGGTCCCATATCTCGACCGCGAGCGCGTCACGGCCGAATCGTTCAATAAGGGCATGCATCGCCCGCTCGGCCGCTCGAGGTCCCTCGGACTCCAGCGCCCTCGTCAGTGGCCCTTTGCGACAGCCGGTGAGGACGACGACGTCACGCAGTGCACTCGCGACCTCGTCGTACGCGAACACGGGTGCGCCCTTCTCACCTCGGATGAGGTGGGCCTCACCGAGCAGCGTTGAGAGACGGCGATACCCCTCGGGAGAGCGGGCCAAAAAGACCAAGTGCTCCCCCGTTGGATCTGGAACCCCCACGCGATCATCAACTGCGCCAAACGTCAGTTCGGTGCCAAAAATAGTGGCGAGACCCAGTGCCCGCGCCGCCTCGGCGAAGCGGACAACACCGTAGAAGCCGCTGTGATCAGTCAGCGCCAGGGCACCAAGACCGAGTCGTACCGCCTCGGCGACGAGCTCCTCAGGGTCGCTCGCTCCGTCGAGAAAGCTAAAGCCCGAATGAGCGTGAAGTTCACCGTAGAGCGCCATTAGTCGTACATCCCCGTGAGCCACCACTGGCCACCTTCGGTCGTTACTAACATCGCCTCACCGGTCTCGAGGAGGACCTGCGCGTGCGCCCGCCGTCGTGGCGCCGTCCACCATTGCTCAACGAGTAGCCAGGGACCGGCACACCACGTGATGCGCCGGCGTACTCCGCGCTCGAGGAGCAGTACCGACGGTGTTCCCGTCATGGCGCCGCGCACGCCAAGCCGCACCGGCGCGTCATGTTCGTCAAGGACCTCCACCCGTACTGGGCATCGAAACGACGTGGTCGGGGCCGGCGAGCCGAGCTGACCCGGCCAGGGCGCATTGTCACGAGCGGGTGGGCGGGGGGCACCCCAGGGCACGAGTGTCGCTCGATCATCGGGACTGCGACCACCGCGAACGTCGGCCACGAGGACACCATCAACACCGAGTCGGTGTCGGAGTCGATGGGCAGCGGCCTGGGCACGGTCATCGCTCGCACTGCGCTGTCCGAAGAATCCCATCTGTTCTTCCGCTCGCACATCCTCACCGCGCGCAGTGCGTAGTCGCGTCAACAGTTGTTTGTCTCGCTGACTAGGGAGTTCATGTAACTCACCGCGGGCTACCCGATGCAGCACCTGCACGGTACGACTAAAACGCTCCGCCACGCGGGCCGGTGCGAGCTCAGCGAACTCCCCCACCGTCACGAGACCGAGGCGCCGCGCGGTCATCGTTAGCTCCTTGTGGCCGAGTGTTGCGAGGGGCTGCACACGCCGAAAGAGTGACGTACCGCCAGCGGGAACAACAGTCCGCTGGCGAGCGGCGAGTTCGGCACAGAACAGTCCCTCCGCTACGCCAAGATTGACCTCGTGCCCAGTGACGTCGCGAACGGCGGCGGCCACCGCCGCCATCACCGCTTCATCGCCGCCAAAAAAACGACTCGGGCCGCGCATTGGCATTGTGATGAGTCCGAGGCGTACCGGCTCCACAAAGGGGCAGACGCTCACAAGGGCGTCCAGAACCGCAACCAGTGATCGCAGCGAGGAACCGTCGGCTTTTTCAACGGCGAGTTCCTCAATCCAGAGAGCGAGAAGTCGCTCCACTTAACTCGCGACCGCCCGTCCACGCCGGTCCGGCACAACGACGACGCGCTCGGCGCCACGACCGGCAGCACCACGACCACCCACGCGCACGGTGAGTGAACGTGACTCGAGTCGTGACGAAGCCACCCACTGTGTATTGGTCACATCGAGAGAAACCTCAACGGGCAGTGGCCACGGCGCTGATGGCTCAGTCAAAGCGATGAGAACCGTGCCGCGCTCACGAACACGGTCCATCAACTTTCGCGCCGCCGCGTGAGCCGGTCGTGAGGGGGGTCGCACAATCAGTAGATCGACACCGTCGACTAAATCAGCCGCCGACTCTGCCCAGGCGCCACGGGGGCGGGGTACGAAGAGGACGCGACGGAGGTCCAGGCCGAGATCGGCAATGGCCACGACACCGGGATCATCGACGCCTACGACCGCGGACCAGTGACCCTTGGCACTGGCCTCGCTGAGCAAACTCAGGGCCACGCTAACCCCACCCCACCCCGCGGGTGACTGTACGCCGACCGTAGCCCCACGACGGAGACCGCCGTCGGGCAGAAGACTCCGCCAAGGCTCGCCCACGGGCAATGTCTTGGTTTTCGCGAGGGTGACGGGGCGGATAGCGGCACGAATATCATCCGAAAGGGCAGGTCGTTTAGTAGAAAAAGCGAACATATGTTCGCTAGAGTACACACTCCCCGTGACGTACGACAAATGACCTGCTCAGGGTGGTTAGTTGTGACGCAGAGTGTCGTGCGAAACTGTGGAGAAGAAACGGAGGCACTGTGTGCGGTCGCGTAACACTCTTTAGCCCACCGAGTCGCCTCGCTCGCTTTCTGGACGCCACATTGGCCGCGGGACTCGATCCCCAGGGCCACCCCAGCTGGAATATTGGCCCCCAGCGCCAGCTCTTTGGCCTCACCATGGTCGATGGGCGGCGCGTGCTTGATGGCTATCAGTGGGGGCTTATCCCTAGTTGGGCCACCAGTCCGGCTATCGCCAATAGCTGCATCAATGCGCGAGGCGAAACCGTCGCCGAGAAACCCTCATTTCGTGAGGCCTTTCGCACTCGCCCGTGCGTGTTGCCCGTTGACGGCTTTTACGAATGGGCTATCCAGGGTCGTCATCGTCAGCCCCACTATTTCACCCGGCGAGACGGTAACCCCGCTCTCTTCGCGGGGCTCTACGAGTATTGGCGAGACCCCACGTTGCCCATTGACGCACCACTACGACAAACCTGCACGGTATTAACGACCGAACCGAGTGACGATATCGACGGTGTGCACGACCGCATGCCGGTCATCCTTGATCCGCTCGACGTGGCCGAATGGCTGCGCATCGATGAAAAGGGTGCTGGCGTGCGCCAAGAGCTCATTCGTCCAGCACCGCTAGGAACGCTCACGCACCTGGCGGTAAATCCCGCAGTGGGCTCAGTGCGCAATGACGGGCCCGAGATGATCGAGCCCGCCACTGCGCGTACTGAACGACTCTTCTAACTACGCAGCAGGATTCGGACGAACCGCGACACTGTCGAGATTCAAGTACTGCGTTTCAATGGGAATCACCTTGAAATTCAAGATCAGCTGACTGTCGTTGGCGGGTGAACCCAGATAGACGTACTCCGGCAACGCCAGTGTTGTGCCATCGTTCATCGTGAAGATGCCGTAGGCCAACGTGTAGCTCGTGAGATTCACCGTTTCGTTTATTGGTGGCAGTGTCTCCGTCGTGGTGTACAGCGTTGGCATTGGCGCAACCGTCGTGGTCGTAACGGCGCCCGATGCGCCACTGCTTCCACTCGCTCCAGATGCACCGGTCGCACCGGTAGATCCAGCCGCCGTGGCCGAGCGCTCGAGGGAACTCGGCGAGGCTGAGGAGAAGTCGTAGGCGAGAATCGGCTGGACAGCTGACGTTGGCAAGACAAGGGGTTGGGGGGTTGGCGTTGTAACACCTGTACTACCCGAGTCACCCGTAGCTCCCGAAGGCCCAGTCGCACCCGTGGTTCCGGTAGCGCCAGAGGGCGAGCCGAAGCCGTACGGCGTGGCTACCGGGCCAGTGACACCGGTCGCACCAGACGCACCTGTTCCACCGAAAGAGCCACGGCAATCAATACACATTGGGCCCGTCACGCCGCTGGGGCCCGTCACGCCGGATGCACCCGAAGGAAGTGGGTACGGGAGAAAAACGGGACCAGGGGAACATACGAAATCAGAGATCATGGGACACACCACAGGGGTAGGGCCCGTCGAGCCAGTTATCCCAGTAATGCCCATCGGCCCAGTGACACCAGTGGCGCCGGTCGGTCCAGTGACACCAGTGGCGCCCGTCGATCCAGTAGCGCCGGAGGTGCCGGTCGCCGTCACATCGAGCGCACTGAAGGTGGTCGTAGCAACTGAACGCATGGCGAGGTGTGGCATCTTGACCGATCCCGAGGACGACGGCGTAACCATCGAGGAGCCGAGGGCCGGAGCACCCATGGCGGGAGCTGGTTGTGGGGTTGCCACGCCGTGGTCCATGACAGCGCCACCGCTGTACGCCTGGTTCACAATGGCCATCTGTGCGGTGATCTCACTCGTCGCACTCGCTGGCGACTGCAGCGGGTACGTGTCGACAACCGTGGCGGTGAAGGCGACACCGTTCGCCGAGAGAAGTTCGCCCTGCGCGTTGAAGGTGAAACTATCCTCGAGACTCGTTGGTGCGCCGTTGAGATCAACAGGGACCGAAATCGAGGTGTCAGGGGCACCCGCCGATGACGTCACCGTCGCGGCACCGAAGTTCAACCCCGGACTCGTCGCGTTGGCGAGGGCAACTGCGTTATTGATGAACGACGCTGATGCGGCGGGGTCGTTGGCACCGGTCGTGCCGGTCGCACCGGTCGTACTAGCGAGGGGCGAGACGTTGGTATCGTCCCGCGAAACGCCCCACGCGGCGTAACCGCTGTTCGAGGTGATCTCACCGCTGTAGCTCACGCCATTCGTTGTTGGCCCTTGCGACGTGACGACGCCGGGGGTTGTCGAAGTAGTGGGTGTACCAATGGCCACGTTTAAGGCTTGACCAACCGACTGCAGCGTTGCCACCAGATCAGTTGGTGCGCTCAGCGAGTAGACAGGTGCCGAGGACGTAGCCGACGAAAGTGCGTCAAGACCAGTGAAGGTGTAGTTCGTCGGGTGAATTGGGGCTTCTACTCCCGCAAACTTCATCGCTGATGAAGTTTGTGCGTGACCAGTAGCGGCTGCGGCGAAATTCAGCACCGGCAGTTGCGAGCCCAGACCACCGAGTGCGGTTACTGCGCCAGTCATGAGCACGGCGACGGCACCCACCGAGGCGGCGACGCGCAGTTGCAATGTTCGCCACAAGGCACGTGAGGCCTCGTTGCGAGTGGCCATCGTCGCGCCGTACAGGTGCTGGAATGAAGCGGCGTTGTACGTGGACGATGCCACGGGATTCGCGTCGCTGAGTCGTTCTTCAATGGACTTCATGAGGCCTCCTTAGTCTCTACATGCTTCATGTCGCGAGCGGCGAAAACTTTCACGAAACTTCGACCGTCTCGATGTGACGACGAAAACGCTCCTGCGCTCGTGACAGTCGCACCGCGGCCGCGTTCTCACTCACCCCAAGGACAGTGGCGATAGCACCGGCGGAAAGCCCATCCCAAAAGTGAAGCATGATGATCTCTCGGTCATCGTCACTCAGTGCGAGCAGGGCGCTCTTGACTCCCTCGTCACCAATGACTGCGTCTTCGGCCGATGCGGTGGTGCCCGACGAATGAAGTTTTGCGGCGGTAATGGCCGCGTTGGTGGACTTGCGCACGGCATTACGACGAACATTGCGAGCGACACCAATGGACCAGGGGATCGCCCCGTCGACGGGCACGTCATCTAACCGTCGCCACAGCACCAAGAGCACTTCGGCAACAATGTCGTCGAGGTCCGCCTTGGCCAAGGGGTATTGACGGCGCGCCACGTAGGCGGCGACGGCCGGCGTCACCTCATCGGCGAGTTGGCGAAATCGCCTTTGTCGTTCTGCTTTCACCACGGGTTCCTGTCTCGGTCGCTGCCATTCTTACAGGGACGGCAGAAACAATTCGAACTTTTTCTCAGATTCTGATTTCTCAGTGTGGCGAAAAGCAGGACTTAATCGCGGCGAATCCGGCAGGTTGGATTTGACCCGGGCTCGAGGGTGTTGGCACGCTCATCGACGGCACGTTCCCACCGAAGAACAGGGCCCAGAACCTGAGCCCGCGGTAGCCATGGTCCTTGGCGTACTGACATCCGGCGCTAAACCAATTGGCCTGAATGGTTTGGTCAAAGGTGCCATTGAGTGACTTCAGCGAGGACTGCGCGTACGCGCCGTCGGTGGCCAAGATGCCGACTTCGCCAAGCACCGATCCGGCGGCAGTTGCGGGAAAGGTGTACTGGGCCGCGAAACTGTTCCATCCGGCGACGAGGTCACTGACGGATGAGGACGGCGTTGCCGACGGGACGCGTGGGTAGAAGTCGAACCAATTCTGAATATCCGTCGATGGCGCACTCGTCATGATCCGATTGACTGACATGTCCCACATGAGTTGCCCTCGGAAATAGTCGTGCACCCAGGCCACGAAGCTGCCCCAGTGCGGGTCACGAGACAAATTGGAGAGTTCGGACTGAATCACGATGCCGTCAATGTTGGTCGTTCGTGCCATTTCAAGATAGGGCCGCAGCACGCCTTCGTAGGAGCGAAACCATGCTGACGGGTTTGAGGGAATGATCAATCCCCGCCACTGCGAACCCAGGCGTTGTTCGCTCAACAAGGGACGAAGGGTTACCCGAAGCCCCTTGCTCTCGAGGCCACGAACGACGATTGCCAAGTCCTGAGGGCTCGGCGTGGTGCCGTCACTTGGCGACCACGACGTCGTCGTCACCACATTGGAGTGAATTGAATCAGTGAAGAGAGGAAAGACGAGTGTGACGGCGTTGGCGTTCAAATTCGAAATGAAGGTGCCGTAGTTCGTTGCGTATCGTGTCAGTTGCTGCGGCGTGGGCATCGGGTTCGATCCGTAGAACACGAGGTTCATGCCGCGTTGGGCGAAACTCGGCGCGGCATCAGCGGCGTGCGCGACGGTGGGGAGCAGACCGCCAATCAAGGCCGCAATCGAGAGAACGAGGCGGTGGTGGCGACGAACAGTGGTGTTTGACATCGGGTTCCTCTTGGTCGTGGGGCACGACGTGCCTCCCCTCCTCACGATACCGGTCAACCCAGCGCACGAACGAGGTCAGTGTCGAAATTGCGAAACAATTGGGCTGGTGGTGGGATTGAGTGCGATGTTCGACTGCTACTTTTCTGTGTAGGTCACCACCAAAGGACAAGTCGTGTACGCACTCCCCCTTCTCACTCCTCGACGTCTCGCACTCCTCCTCGCAGCCGCGCTCTGCGTGGCCCTCATGTCACCCTCCCACGCGGCAGAGGCCACGCCATCACCCACCGCCCAGCCAATCGCCACGACGACAACGTCGGGGTCGGGCATTCTCAGTGCCGTGAGCTGCGTGAGTACCATCTGCGTGGCCGTCGGTCAAGATCAAGTGCTCTCACAACCACTGGTGACAACGCAACACGGCGGTGTCTGGTCCGCGTCGACCGATCAGCCCGCCCCTTCCTCCGCGGGCTCAACCCTTTCGGGTCAGGGGGCGTACTTCGGTGTGAGTTGTGCCACCGAAGGAACCTGTGTCGCCGTCGGCGCTGACACGGCCACCGGCGCGCCGTTAGTCGCGACGGCAGTGAACGGTGTCTGGAGTCCGTCACGGGACCTACCACTTTCTGGCACTCTCTTCGCCGTGAGTTGCCCGACGACGACGTACTGCGTAGCGGTCGGCTCGAATCGGAGCACCGGGGCTCCGATGGCCGAAGTCTTTTCGTCTGGTCAATGGTCACCAACGACGTCGTGGTCGCAGTCGGGCGCCCTCTACGGCGTCAGTTGCGTCGGGGTGGCCGACTGCACCGCAGTCGGCGTCGACAGCGACACCGGGGCGCCACTATCAGTCAACCTGCGCACCGCTGGGTGGAGCGCCGCGACGGAGGCGTCGTTCTCGGGCACCTTCAATGCCGTCAGTTGCACCACGAACAGCGACTGTGTCGCCGTTGGGGTTGACAACAACTCCCAGCAACCGGTGGTCGAGATCGAATCAGCCGGTACGTGGGGCAACCCCGCGCTCGCCAGCACCGCCGGCACCTTCAACGGTGTCCACTGCACGACGACTTCCTCGTGCACGGCCGTTGGGCAAGACCTTGCGACGTCAAGTCCAATGACCGTCGCGATCACCTCGGGTGTTCTCGGCAGCCCCGTTGACGCAGCGAGCTCTGGTGTCTCTACCGCAATTGACTGCACCTCCGACAACTCGTGTGTCAGCGTCGGCCAAAATGTCGCCACCATTGCCATTGCCATCACCGGCGCATTGACGACCACGATTGCCGCGAACGGGAGCGGCCTCGGTGCATTGAGTGGCATTTCCTGTATCGACACACGCAACTGTGTCGCGGTGGGTAACAATGTTGCCTCGCTCGCCCCGATGTACGTCAGCGAAGTCAACGGCACCTGGGGGTCGCCAACCGACGTCGCACTGAGCGGTTCACTGGGTGGTTCGCTCAACGCCATTAGCTGCCCCGCCGCGGGCAGTTGTGTCGCGGTCGGCCAAGACAACAACACCCTTCTTCCAATCGTTCTGACCCAATCGCACGGGGTCTGGGGCGAGGCGCAGGACCTCATCAGTCCCGCCCTGAGTCAGGGGCGCTTCACCGCAGTGAGTTGCGCAGCACCGGGCAACTGCGTTGCCGTCGGTCACGAAGTGGTGACTAATACGCCCTTCGCCGTGCGCGAACAGAGTGGTGTCTGGGGCGCCGTGACGCTTTTAGCAACGATTTCCATCAACGGAAAGACCGGTCCTCTGGCTGGCTACTTCACGGGTATCAGCTGTCCCACCACGACCGCCTGCACCGCCGTCGGTTACGACGTCGAAACGGCTTTGCCCTTTACCGCCACTCTCTCCAGTGGTACCTGGTCTACCCCTCTTCAAGTGGCGACAGACCACGCGATCCACGGCGTCGAACTCAATGGCATTTCGTGCGTTACCGCAACGACCTGCATGGCCGTCGGTGTCGACCACGGTTTGAATCAAGCCGCCACTCTGTCTGAGGCCAACGGCCAATGGGCGCCACTGAATGATCTCTTGACAACTCGAATTCGTGGCAACCTGCACTCAAATCAGGGGGCGTTCAATGCCGTGAGTTGCGCCGCTCCGGGCGACTGCACGGCCGTTGGCCTCGACACCGCAACCAACAAAGCCTTCTTCACCACGCAGACCAACGGGATCTGGGACAACGCGACCGATGTTGGTGTGAGCGCTGCAACCACATCACATGTCTTTTCGGCGGTGAGTTGCACTATTGCCGCGACCTGCACAATGGCCGGTTCGGCCCAGGGGGCCGACGTGGCCACTGTCTTCACCGAAACAAATCACGGTACGCGTGATGTTGGCCCCGCCACTCACGTGGTATTTCTCCGTCAGCCCAGCCTGAGCACGCCGAAGGGCAAGGTTATGCCTATTCAGCCCCTCGTCGCCATTGAAGACGCCAACGGCAACATCGTGACGAATGACAGTTCGACCATCGTGACCCTCCGTCTTTCCACTGGTACGGGGGCGAGCATCTGCAAAGCACTCGACATCAACGGCATCGCCCACCTCGCGTCATGTCACGTCACGTCAACCGGGTACTTCCGCTTCGTCGCCACGACATTGCCAGCCTTGCGCCCAGCTCGCTCGCACTGGTTCCGCATCACGCCCAAGCGCTCGTAGTCAGCCTGAAGGGATCATTGCGCAGCGGGTCACTGAAGGCTCTTCGAGAGACGGGGTCACTTGGCACCAGATCATTACGGCGCTGCGGGGCGTAGCCTTGTTGGCCTTCTTCGCGAGTAAGGCTCTTCAAACGTTGGGGGGTCACGCGTCAGGGCGCTCGGAGCGTGAGGGATGCACTGAGTTCGTGAGTCTTTAGCGCGGTTGCAGGGGGCTCTCGTCGAACGCGCTGGTCGTGGCAACGCCAACGTGAGGTTGTCCCGCGTGTGCCATTTCCGGCTCACGGGCGGCTGACCCGCTCTGACCCGGACGGACACCTTGCCCACAGACTTCTATTCTGAGGCAATTGATAGATTGTGTTCGTGGGTCAAGGTCACCACCGCATCTACGGAGTCAGTCTGGCCGACGTCTATCCCCACTACATCGCGAAAGCCGAACGGAAGAGCCGTTCGAAGGCTGAGGTGGACGAGATCATTCGTTGGCTGACGGGATACAGCCAGCAGCAGTTGGAAATGTGTCTACAACACAAGACCACGCTCGAGGACTTCTACTCGAAGGCACCGCACATGAATCCTGGCCGGTCGCAAATTACCGGCGTGATATGTGGTGTGCGTGTCGAGGAAATCAAGGAACCGATTATGCAAGAAATTCGCTATCTCGACAAGCTGATTGATGAGTTGGCCAAAGGCAAGACCATGGAGAAGATTCTGCGAACGTGAGAATGGTGGTTCGCCCTAGCCGTGACGGCCACGGCGAGCCAGCCCACCTTTTGGGTCCCCAACATCTCCGACGTGGGTGGCTATGCCCACGAAGGAAGTTCCTGAGCGGTTCGCATAGAGGTCTCCTTGGTGGAGGTGATGGGAATCGAACCCACTACCTCTTCATTGCGAACGAAGCGCTCTGCCAAATGAGCTACACCCCCGAGGGACTCTTAGTTTAGCCGACGGCGTACTGGCGAGGTTCGACGTCGAAGTCAACATCCATTGGCTGGTCATCCACCATGGCCGGGTAGGCAGTAGCAGTTGAGCGAATGCCTAACGAGGAAGGCTCCAGATACCCGAGGGCGACGGCGACCAAGGCCAGGGCAACAAAGCCAATCAAAGCGCTTCCCGCGACGAACGCGCCATCGACGAAGAGCGACCCACCGCCCAGAGCGGCTACCGCGGTCAACAGCACGGTGGACAGAGTGAGGCCAACAAACATTCGCGAGCGGCGAACGCGCATCGACGTCAGCGGACGAAGTGGCGCCTCCATGTCGATAAGCGCGTTCGGCACTGTCGCGTAGGCGGCGTAGGGATTGACTTTTTCGACCTCTACCAGATCCTCGTCGCGCACGACGCGCAGGTGTGGTCGGTTGTGACCAACCTCAAGTGGCACCTCATCTTCAAGGATGCGGGCGGGCTGCACGGAGTAGCCCTGGCGGCGCAGAATCTGCACGCCCTCGCGGAAGTTCAACATCGGCTTGTCGCCATTGGCCTCACGAAAACGGCGAACGGCGAACGGCGTGAGAAGTACGACCCACACGACGACGATGATGAGGACAATCATCGGTACGCCTGGTCAGATGAGCACGTATTCATTGAAGTCAAAAATACTTCTCGACCTGTTTCTAGTGGTGGATACTAAGCAACATTTCCTCGACGCTCTACGCCTCGTGGAGACCGCACTCGACCTTGTCCGCACCCGCCCAACGACCCGACCGACGATCGCCCGGGTTCAGTGGTTTCACGGTCACCGGAGCGCAACCAATCGAGGCGTAGCCCTGTGCCCACAGCGGATGCTCGGGAAGCTCATTCGAGGTGAGGTAGTAGGCAATGTCCTCGTCGGTCCACGTCGCGAGAGGATTCACTTTCACGAGACCAAACTTGTCGTCCCACTGGACGATCGGCATGGTCGCTCGCGTTGCCGCATCGACCCGCTTCACCGCCGTGATCCATGCGGCGCGTTGCTCCACCGCGCGCTGGAGGGGCCCCACCTTGCGCACCTGACAGCAGCCCGTTGCGCCACACGGCGTATCGGCGGCGTCGAGGCCTGGGGCAGTCACGGTGACGTTCAGACTCCACAACGCCGCAATCTCGTCTCGAAAGGCCAGCGTCTCGGGGAAATGCGCCTCAGTGTCGAGAAAGACAATCTCCGTGTCGGGCTGTTGTTGGTGAATCATGTGCAAGAGAGCGAGGTCCTCGAAGGAGCAGGCCATGGCGACATCGCTGCCGAAGCGCTCAAAGACCCAGCGCAGAATCTCACTCGGCGCAGCATTGGCCAAGGCGGCATCAGCCGCAGCGATCTCGGCGAGGAGTTCGGGAGTTGGTGTCGTCATGCTCATAACCCTAAACGGTTGCTTTCTCTTACATTCTCTAGTGACTTTGTAGAGTATCCTAGAGCGTTGTGTCTACCACTGCCCACTCCCTCTCCTTAGGCTCTCTCTGATGACTGATCACCTCGACCTGCTGGAATCCCACGCAATTTTCATTCTTCGCGAGGTTGTCGCTGAGTGTGAACGTCCCGTGCTCTTGTTCTCAGGCGGCAAGGACTCAGCCGTGCTGTTGCACCTCGCGGGTAAGGCCTTCGCCCCAGCCGCACTCCCCTTCCCCGTTATGCACATCGACACCGGCTACAACTTCCCCGAGGTGCTGGAGTTCCGCGACCGTGCCGTTGCGCGACATGACGCTCGCCTGATTGTGGCCTCCGTTGAGGAGACAATCCGTCAGGGCAAGGCCGCCGACCCCGGGCACCTCGGTTCACGCAACCGTATTCAGACGACCACGCTGCTCGACGCCATTACCGAGAACCGTTTCGACGCCGCCTTTGGCGGTGCGCGCCGCGACGAGGACAAGGCTCGCGCCAAGGAGCGCATCCTGTCCTTCCGCGATGCCTTTGGTCAGTGGGACCCCAAGGCCCAACGCCCGGAACTCTGGCAGCTCTACCACGGCAAAGTCAACGAGGGAGAGCACCTTCGGGCCTTCCCCTTGTCGGACTGGACGGAACTCGACATCTGGCAGTACATCGAACGTGAAGAGATGGACCTGCCGTCGATCTACTTCGCCCACGAGCGCGACGTCGTGTTGCGTGACGGCATGTGGCTCGCCATTGGTGACTTCGTCGAACTACGCGACGGCGAAGTCGTCGAAGTGCGTTCCGTGCGCTACCGCACGGTTGGCGACGCCAACTTGACCGGGGCCGTCTTGTCCGACGCCGCCACCCGATCAGACATTGTCGCCGAGGTCGCGCTCGCCAATGTTTCTGAGCGCGGGGCTACTCGAGGAGACGACAAGTTCTCCGAGAGCGCGATGGAAGACCGCAAGCGAGAGGGCTACTTCTAATGTCATTTGCCACCAAGGACCTCCTGCGTCTGGCCACGGTTGGATCGGTAGACGACGGAAAGTCGACGCTGATTGGTCGACTCCTCGTCGACACGCGCCAACTCTTCGATGACCAACTCGACGCGGTCGCCACCGCCTCCCAGAACCGCGGCGTCGGCGACCTCGACCTGAGTTTTGTGACCGATGGCCTGCGCGCCGAGCGTGAGCAGGGCATCACCATTGACGTGGCCTACCGTTACGCCTCAACCCCGACGCGCAAGTTCATCATCGCGGACTGCCCCGGACATGTCCAGTACACCCGCAACATGGCCACGGGTGCCTCGACGGCCGACCTCGCCCTCGTGGTGCTCAACGTGGCCCACGGCATCAAGGAACAGACCCGCCGTCACCTCTGCATTGCCGCCCTGCTGGGCGTGCGCACGGCCATTATCGCCATCAACAAGATGGACGCCGTTGACTGGTCCGAGTCCACGTTCCGTGCCGTTGTCGACGACGTCACCGCCTTAACGACGCAACTGGGCTTCACCTCAGTGACCGCCATCCCCGTCTCGGCCCTGCTGGGCGAAAACGTGGTCGACCGCTCGGCTCACCTCGAGTGGTATGACGGTCCCACCGTTCTTCAGGCACTCGACGCCGCGCCCGCTGGCACCTGGGCGACCTCCGCGGGGGCCCGTCTGCCAATTCAGCGTGTGCTGCGCCAAGTTGGTGGCGGACGCACGTACGCCGGTATGGTCGCCGGCGCACCGCTGCGCGACGGTGATGAAGTCGTGCTTCTCCCCGCGGGACTCACGACCACTATCAATGCGATGCAGTCAGGATCTGGCCCTCGCCACGCCGCCACGGCTGGCCTCTCTATTGACGTAGGGCTGGCCCACGAGACCGACGCTGGCCGTGGCGACATGCTCGCCACGGCTCCTCTCCCGACCGTGACCAAAGAGTTCGTGGCCACCGTGTGTTGGTTTGGCGACGCCACCGTTCGCGCGGGACAGCGCCTGCGCCTCAAGCACACCACTCGGCTCACCCCCGCTCGCTTGGGCGCCATCGAGGGGTCGGTTGATATCGCCACCTTGAGCGTCACGGCAACTGAGACGTTGACCACCAACGACATCGGGCTCGTCACCATGCAAACGGCCGATCCGTTAGTGGTGGATGACTACCAGGTCAACCGCGTCACCGGGAGTTTCGTGCTCATTGATGAAGTCACCAACGCCACCGTGGCGGCCGGCATGGTCGGACGGGCGTCCTTCCTCTAGTTCAGAGGCTGCCAAATCATCACGATGAACGCGAGCGCCACGAGCGTGAGCAGAACGTCAACGGACCGACCAAATGTGGCCCCGCTTTGCGGCGAAGCAACGCCGTCCGAAGCGATCGTCGCCGCGAGGCGACGCTCAGCGGGCAAGACGCGCGCCTCCAGGTGACCAGCCGCCAGGAGCCATAACAGCATGGCAATGCCGATGTAGGCGTGCTTGAAACTCACGGTAGCTCCGCCGATGCCGACCAACGCCATACCCGTTACTGGCATCAAGTGCACGACCCGAGCGGCCATGTTGCTGCGCTGAGGAAACTGGCGCTTCTGCACCTCAGCACTGGCACCCTTGGCGACTTTTGCTCCCGCCATACGCAGCACGACGAACACGGCCATGGCGGCGACCGCCAGAATGATGTGAAGGGCCAACATGATGTCGTAGGGAACGGAATTAAAGGTTGCGATCATAGAAATGAATGGTACTCGGACTTTAATTACTCAGGCGGGTCACGTTCGCCCCGAGCGAGGCCAATCGTCCGGGAAGGTCGTCGTAGCCACGTTCGACGTGATCAATACCGCTCACGGTCGTTGTCCCCGCCGCCACGAGTCCCGCCAGCACCAAGGCGGCGGCCGCTCGAATATCGCTCCCGTAGACGGTGGTGCCCCGCAACTCGTCAACGCCACGAATCATGGCGTGGTGACCCTCGGTGGCGATACTGGCTCCGAGTTTGATGAGTTCGTCGACGTAACGAAAGCGCCCCACAAACAGATTCTCGGAGACGATTGACACGCCGTCGGCGGTCGACAGCATGGTGGTAATCAGTGGCTTGTAGTCCGTCGCGACGCCCGGATAGGGCAACGTCGAAACGTCACAGGAGCGGATGCGGGCGGGTCCCCGCACCCGAATGCCGTCAGTGCTGTCCACGTCGCCGCCCATCGCAGTCAACTTGCGAAGCAACGTCACCATGTGTGCGCCATTCGCATCGACCACGTGGACGTCACCGCCGGTGATCATGGCCGCGGCGAGGTAGGTGGCCGTGACGATGCGATCGGTCACCACGTGGTGGCGAGCGGGCTGCAGCACCTCCACGCCCTGAATAATCAGGCGAGAGGTGCCCAGCCCCTCAATCTGAGCCCCCATGGCGACGAGTTGACGTCCGAGGTCCTCGACTTCCGGTTCGCGTGCAGCATTGTCGATGACCGTCCGACCGTCGGCGAGCACCGCGGCCATCAGCAAGTTATCAGTGGCCGTGTGGCTCGGGTATTCGAGAGTGATGTGCGTCGCCTGGAGCCGACCGGACACTCGAGCCCGAATGAAATGGCGATCATTCTCAAAGACGGCCCCCATTGCTCCGAGTCCGTCCGTGTGGAAATTGATGGGACGATGGCCAAAGTCATCCCCTCCCGGTAACGCCATGGTGGCCTCGCCACAGCGAGCGAGCAGTGGTCCGAGCACCACGATCGAGGCTCGCATCGCTTCAAACAGATGAGCGGGCGCCTGAGGAATAATGTCGCTTGTTTCGGGCACCGTAATAGCCAACTCATTGGGACCAACCGTGGCCACGCGGCAGCCAAGTGCTTCGAGCAGTTCGCACATTGTGACCACGTCCGCGATGGCGGGGACGTTGGTGAGGTGATGCGTGCCCGACGCCACCAGACAGGCGGCCATCTGCTTGAGTACAGCATTTTTCGCCCCCAGTGCCGTTATGGCGCCCGAGAGAGGCCCAGAGGGTGTCAAAACAACAGAAGTCACCCTGACAGTATGCCCGAGTCCACACCACCTCTGTCCTCGCCGGAGCGGTAGCCTACTGTTCTATGCTCCGACCAAGTCACCCCGACCGCAACCTCGCCCTCGAAATGGTGCGCGTTACCGAGGCGGCGGCCGTGGCGGCCGCACGATGGACGGGTCGCGGTGATAAGAATGCGGCCGACGGCGCGGCCGTTGACGCGATGCGATTCGTGCTTGGCGGCGTCACGATGGACGGTGTGGTCATTATTGGTGAGGGTGAGAAAGACGAAGCCCCGATGCTCTACAACGGTGAGCGCATTGGCAATGGTGAACTGCCGCAGATGGACATTGCCGTTGACCCGGTCGATGGTACGTCGCTCACCGCCTCGGGACGCAACGGAGCCCTCTCGGTTATCGCCCTCGCGGAGAAGGGCTCTATGTTCAACCCGGGACCCTGCTTTTATATGAACAAGATTGCTGTCGGCCCCCGTGGCCGTGGCGTCATTGACATCACGGCCAGTGCCAGCGACAACATCAAGGCATTGGCGAGCAAACTGAAGAAGTCGGTCCAAGACGTCAGCATCGTCGTTTTGGATCGCCCGCGCCACCATGCGCTCGTCGCCGAAATCCGTGAACTCGGTGCCCGCGTCCTGTCTATTTCCGATGGCGACGTCGCCGGTGCGATTGCGACGTCGTGGCCCAACTCCGGCGTCGACCTCCTCATGGGCATTGGCGGGACTCCCGAAGGAGTAATTACCGCGGCCGCCTTGAAGGGCCTCGGTGGGGAGATTCAGGGGCGGTTACACGCGACCTCACCCGAGAGCCAAGCCCAGGCCGAAGCGTTGGGCTACGACTTTTCTCGCGTGCTGCACACCAACGACTTAGTTGCGAGTGACGATTGTTTCTTCGCCGCCACCGCGATTACCGACGGTGACGTCTTACGCGGCGTCCGTTTCCACGACTTTGGCGCGACCACGCAATCGTTAGTGGTGCGTAGTCGTTCGGGCACGGTACGAACCATTGAGACATTCCACCGGCACGACAAGTTACAGGAATTCACCAACGCAATTTAACGTCGTCTCTTCGTTCGGTATAGAGTGAACGGACTGTGACAAAACAGTGCTTACGACACCGGGGGGAGTCAGTATGAAAGTTGCCGCAATGTTGGCCGCGAAGGGGCGAGAGGTCGCCACTATTTCACAGAGTCAGTCGTTCGCCGACGCTGTGCACATGCTCAAGGAACGTCGAATTGGTGCACTGGTTGTCACCGGTGGCTTTCCACCACTCGTCGGCATCTTCTCCGAACGTGATGTTGTGCGTGCGATCGCCGAGCATGGCGCCGCGGCACTCACCATGCCGGTCTCGGCCTTCATGAGCCCGCAGGTAACAACTTGCACCGAGTCAGCCAGCGCCGACGGACTTATGGCGCTCATGACGGACCAGCGCATTCGCCACGTTCCCGTTATCGACAACAACGTGCTCGTCGGCATGATTTCCATCGGTGACGTTGTCAAGTCGCGACTCGCCGAACTCGAACACGAAAAGCGCGATCTCTTGGATTACGTTTCGGCTCGCTAGCCGTTCCCTCACCGGGTCACGCACGCTCGCCTTAAATGAAAAAATGCCCACGATAATCGCGTGGGCATTTTTCATGAGTACTCAATTGAGCTGCTTGGCAACTCCCGCGAGAATGGTCGCGCGAGTCACGCCCTCTTCACCCGACGGGCCCACCTGGAAGTAGCCACTCTCGATTTCAAACGAGAGCACGCCTTCCGGGGCCGCCACGCGGACAATGCCCGCGACGAGGTCACCCACCGTTGGGGTGTGCTGCGGCATCACCGTGAATTCGCCCTCGGAGGAGCGAGCCATAACGGCCGACGCGCTCCCCTTCCAGAGAGCCGCCTCGGGCGTCACGATTTCAACGAGCAGCGAACCCATCGTTAACCCTTGGCGAGTTCAGCGGCAAGGCGCTCAACGTCCGAGGCACCACCGACGTTCAAGAAGGCCTGCTCGGGGTACTGGTCGAGGTCACCCTTGACCAGCAACTCGAATGACTCAATGGTTTCCGAGACGGGCACGTTGATGCCATCAATACCGGTGAACATCTTGGAGACGTACATGGGCTGCGACAAGAAGCGCTGAATCTTACGAGCGCGCGACACCGTCAAACGGTCGTCCTCGGAGAGCTCGTCGAGACCCAGGATCGCGATGATGTCCTGAAGTTCCTTGTAGCGCTGGAGGATCTGCTGCACCTGACGAGCCACGGTGTAGTGACGGTCACCAACAATTTCGGGCGCCAGAATGTTCGACGTTGACGTCAACGGGTCCACCGCAGGGTAGATACCCAGAGCGGCAATGTTTCGGTTCAACTCAGTCGTGGCGTCCAAGTGGGTGAAGGTCGTGAACGGGGCTGGGTCGGTGTAGTCGTCTGCGGGGACGTAGACGGCCTGCAGTGAGGTAATCGAACGACCACGCGTCGAGGTGATGCGCTCCTGGAGTTCACCCATCTCGTCGGCGAGGGTTGGCTGGTAGCCCACGGCGCTCGGCATGCGACCGAGGAGCGTTGACACCTCCGAGCCGGCCTGTACGAAGCGGAAGATGTTGTCCACGAACAACAGCACGTCCTGGTTCTTGACGTCACGGAAGTACTCGGCCATGGTCAAAGCGGCGAGGGCCACACGGAGGCGCACCCCTGGTGGTTCGTCCATCTGTCCGTAGACGAGGGCCGTCTTTTCGATAACACCCGACTCGCGCATTTCGAGCATGAGGTCGGTGCCTTCACGCGTACGTTCACCGACACCGGCGAAAACGGACACACCGTCGTGGAGTGAGGCCACGCGGCGGATCATTTCCATGATCAACACGGTCTTACCGACACCGGCACCACCGAAGAGGCCGATCTTGCCACCCTGTACGTAGGGAGCGAGGAGGTCGATGACCTTGATACCGGTTTCGAACATGGTGGCCCGTGGTTCGAGCTGGTCAAACGCTGGTGGGTTGCGGTGAATCTCCCAGCGGTCCTCGACCGGACCGATGTCATCGGTGTCGAGCGGCTGGCCCAACACGTTGAATACGTGACCCAACACCGCGTCACCAACGGGGACCGAGATACCACGGCCGGTCTGGCGCACGACGGCCCCACGAACGAGACCGTCGGTGGGCTTCATGCACACGCAGCGCACGCGACCTTCACCGATCTGCTGGGCGACTTCGGCCGTCACGATAACCGTGACGCCCTCAATAACGATGTCCATCTCAACGGCGTGGTTGATTTCCGGCAGCGAGTGCGGCGGGAACTCAACGTCCACGACGGGGCCGGCAATCGCAACGACGCGACCGGTCTCGAGCGTGGTCTTTTCAGGAGCCATAGTCATATATTTCTCACTTTCCCGAGCGGAGCGCTTCGGCTCCACCCACGATTTCCATGATTTCGGTCGTAATCGAGTCCTGACGGGCTCGGTTCATAACGCGAGTTAAATTCTGCGCCAGTTCATCGGCGTTGTCAGTAGCGGCGGCCATGGCGCGCTGCTGCGAGGTGTGGAACGAGGCGGCACCTTCGAGGAGTGCGGAGAAAATCTCGCTCTCCAGGGCCTTGGGCGCGAGTTCGGCCAGCAACTGTTCAACTTCGGGCTCGAACTCGGTGTACCCCTTGAGGCCCGTGGTCTGGACGGGCAACACGTCTTCGGGCATGGTGAGGGGCAGCAACTGCGCCGACTCCACGACCTGCTGGCCCGCCGAAATGAAACGCGTCGACACGAGCATGACCTGCTGGACATCACCGGCGATGAATGGCGCGGCAATGGCGTCAGCAACGATCCGTGCATCGGCGAACGTGGGCTTGTCGGAAAAACCGGAGAAACTCTCAGTCACCGTAAAGCCACGGAAGCGGTAGTACGGCGCCGCCTTCTTGCCAACGGTGAAAATCTGGGATTTCGTGCCCTGAGCCCGGAGCGAATTGACCAGACGCTCACCAGCGCGTAGCGCCGACGAGTTGTACGCACCGGAAAGACCGCGGTCACCGCAGATCACGAGGACAATGGCGTTTTCCACCGTGTCGGGCGTTGCCAGGAGTTTGCGAGCGGCGGCCGGATCACCGAGGGCTGCTTCAGCGATGATGCGCTGCATGCCCTGACGGTACGGTCGATTCGCGGCAATGCGTGCCTGGGAGCGAGCAATTTGCGAAGCGGCAATAAGTTCCATTGCCTTGGTAATTTTGCGAGTTGCCTTCACCGACTTAATTCGTCCACGAAGGACTCGTTCCTGTCCACCAGCCATTGCTCCTCCTTTCTTTCTCGATCGTTACGTTGAACTAGTTGCTACGGGCGAAGCCGTCAAGGAACGTCTGCAGCGCCGTGTTGATCTTCTCAACGTCGGGCAGCTTGCCAGTGGTGCGAATCTCACCGAGCAAGTCAGCGTGCTTGGCGCGCAGGTAGGTCAAAATCTCCTGCTCGAAGCGACGCACGTCTTCCACGGGAACCGTGTCCAACCAGCCACGGGTACCGGCGAAGATGACGATGACCTGCTCTTCGAAGGGCATCGGCGCATTGAGCCCCTGCTTGAGCAGTTCCGTCAGGCGGTAGCCGCGGTCGAGCTGCGACTGTGACGACTTGTCGAGTTCTGAACCAAAGGTGGCGAAGGCTTCGAGGTCACGGAACTGGGCCAGGTCAATCTTCATTGAACCCGACACCGACTTCATGGCCTTGGTCTGAGCGGCTCCACCGACTCGTGACACCGAGTTACCAACGTTGATCGCGGGACGAACACCCGAGTAGAAGAGGTCCGACTCGAGGAAGACCTGACCGTCGGTGATCGAAATCACGTTGGTCGGGATGTACGCGGTGATGTCACCGGCCTTGGTCTCAATGATGGGCAACGCGGTCAGTGAACCGCCACCCAACTCGTCGCTCAACTTCGCGGCACGCTCCAGGAGCCGGCTGTGCAAGTAGAACACGTCGCCGGGGTACGCTTCGCGGCCCGGTGGGCGGCGCAGCAAGAGTGAAATCTGGCGGTAGGCCTCGGCCTGCTTCGACAGGTCGTCGTAGACGACGAGGGCGTGCTGACCCGTTTCCATCCACTCCTGGCCAATGGCGCAGCCGGCGTAAGGGGCGAGGAACTTGAACGGCGCGGGGTCACCAGCAGAGGCGACCACCACCACGGTGTACTCCATAGCGCCGTGGTCTTCGAGCAACTTCACGGTCTGAGCCACCGAAGAGTTCTTCTGGCCAACGGCCACGTAGATGCACTTCACGTTCTGACCCTTCTGGTTCAGAATCGTGTCGATAGCCACGGTGGTCTTACCAGTCTTACGGTCACCAATGATGAGTTCGCGCTGGCCACGACCGATTGGCGTCATGGCGTCGATGGCCTTAATACCGGTCTGCATCGGTTCGCTGACGGGCTGACGTCCGACGATACCGGGGGCCTGCACTTCCATGCGGCGCTCCTTGGCGCCAACGAGTGGACCCTTACCGTCGATTGGCACACCGAGGGCGTTGACCACGCGACCGAGCAACGCGTCACCGACGGGCATCGAGAGAATGCGACCGGTCGAGCGAACAACCTGCTCTTCTTCGATGTGGTCGACGGAGCCGAGCACCACTGCACCAATGGTCTCTTCGTCGAGGTTCATGGCGAGACCGACGGTACCGTCTTCGAACTCGAGGAGCTCGTTGACCTTGGCCGACGGAAGGCCGGAAACGCGCGCAATGCCGTCACCGACTTCGACCACGCGGCCGACCTGTTCGGCGCCGACGACTGGCGTGAATTCGGTGACGTGCGTACGAAGCGCGTCGGTAATTTCGTTGGCACTAATGGTGAGCTCAGTCATCACAGTTTCCTTTTCTTAGTCGTTCAATACAGATTCGAGAACACGGCCGCTCATGACGACGTCGTGCAGGGCGCCGAGGCGACCCTTGGTGGATGCATCGAGACGCAGATCGCCGACTTCAACAATCACGCCACCCAGGAGTGATTCGTCACGAGCGATTTGCAGTTCAACATTGGTGCCGGTGAGGACCGCGAGGGCCGCCACGAGCTGGGCTTCACTGGCGGCATCGAGGTCACGCGCCGTGTGCACGCGAGCCACACGCCAGTTACGCGCGAGAGCCACGCAGTCCACGAGGTAGTCGAGGGTACCGACAATGTCGCGAGCCCGACCGGCGCGAACGACGTATCGAGCCAGTGAGAGCGTCACTTCGTGTACCTTGCCAACGAGAAGCGCGTCCACGAGGCCACTGCGCGAGGCCATTGGCGCATCACGGTCGACCAACGTGCGACGAAGGTCGCGGTTTGCTTCGATGGTGCGAGCCCAGCGGAAGAGCTCCTCCTCCACCTGCGCAAAGACCGCCGTATCGACGCCGGCCAACACCGCATCCGCGGCGCCGGCAACGCGCTGACGAGCCGCCAGCAAGCCGAGCGACAAGAGTTCGATCGAGCCGGTCTCACTAAGGACGAGCGCAGTCACCGCGAGTTCCGAGATGGCGTGGGGTACGTCCTGAGCGGCACAGTGCACCGCGGCGTAGGACGCGATGTTCTTCGTAGCGTCAGATACCCTGCCGGTGAGCAATGTGCTGACAACACCTGATCGCACCACCGCGCTGAGCGCCGTGTCGGTCAAGACACCGCGCAGTTCGGGCTGCGAAAGAATGGCGCGGTCAAACGCCGACAGTTCAGCCGCCGACGTGGCGAGGCTGGCACTGTCGAGTCGGCCCAAGAGGGCGAACGCGTATCCTTCGAGCTTGGGCTGCATACGAGTTAGTTCGCTTCCCGCGCTGATTCAGCCTGGAGTGCGGCCACGGCCTCGGCGACGAGGTCTTGGTGCGCTGCCTGGTCGACTTCACGACCAACCACCTTGGCGACGAGGTCAAAGACAATGTCACCAATCTTGGCGGAGGCTTCATCGATGGCCTTCTGGCGCGCGCTGGCGACTTCACCATGCGCGTTGGCGACGATCCGGTCGTACTCGACCTGACCACGACCGGCCGATTCGGCCTTGACCTGGTCAGCGAGTGACTGGGCGTTGGCGACAATGTCACGAGCCTGTTCACGGGCTTCGGCCAGCACGCGAGCACGCTCGTCGTCAGCCTCGGCCGCCGCCTGGCGAGCCTTGTCGGCGGCCTCGAGGGCCGTACGAATCTTGTCCTGACGCGCCTCGATGGCCGCATTCAGCATGGGCAGCACCTTCTTGGTCATGAGGACCAAGATGACGATGACCACGGCGAGCTCGACAAACCACGTCGCGTTCGGGAGGAGGAAGATTGAACCAATCATGTCGTGAGACCTTCTCTAGTAGAGGGTAACCACGGTGCTGTGGCGCGAGGCCCCAGCGCCGAGGAGACTATTGCGCCTTGAAGACGTAAACGAAGACGACCAAGAACACGAGGTTGATGAAGTACATAGCTTCAACGAGACCAACGGTCAAGAAGAAGTACGTACGAGCCTTGTTCTCGATCTCCGGCTGACGGGCGATGGCGGCAATGGTCTGGCTACCGGCCAGACCGTCACCGATCGCGGCACCGATTGCACCGCCACCGAGGGCGAGACCGCCACCGACGAGGGCACCTGCGGTCCGTACTGCGGATGCGATGTCGTTTGGATTTGCCATTTTGTCTTTCCTCCTGGGTTGGGTTAATGAGAGGCTTCGGGCGCGTGTTCTTCGTGGCTGGTAGCCATACCGAAATACAACATCGCGAGCAACATGAAAATGTACGCCTGGATCGCACCGATACCAAGGTCGAACGGCTTCCACAAAATTTCGCCGAATGGTACGGCGAAGATCGGCAGCAGGGCGGTAATAACACCCACCATGATTGCGCCGGAGAACAGGTTTCCGAAGAGACGGAAGGTCATCGTGACGGGCTTGGTGATCTCTTCGATGATGTTGATCGGGGTCATTGCCGCCATCGGCTGGGTGTAGTGCTTGAGGTAGCCACCGATGCCGCGAGCGCGAATTGACTCGACGTGCACCCACACGATGACCAGTGCGGCCATTGCGAGGGGCAAGTTGATGTCACTCGTTGGCGCCGGCAGAATGTCGCCCGAAACGCCGGGGTGCATCGAGGAGGGGATAAATCCAATCCAGTTGCAAATCAGGATGAAGAGGAAGAGGGTAACGCCCAGCGGAACAAACTTCTTTCCGCGCTCGCCCATGGCGGAGGTGGCGAGATCGGTGACCATGCCAAGAATCATTTCCCAGAAGACCTGGAGTTTGCCGGGCACGCCGTCGGTGATCTTGCTCGTCACGCGCAGCGCCAGGAAGAGGAAGATCGCGAAGGCCAGTGCCGTGGACATCAGAATGTCGCTGTCAAACGAGAGACCGAAAAGCATGAGGTGCGGGTGCACCCCTACTTCAATAGTCTTCGCCGCATACAACGTTTTCACTGACAGTCTCCCTTAGTTCGCGACAACTCGTAATAAGTTGACGACAAACACGATTTGGTAAATCACAAGCCCAGACACAATACCTATTCCCAGAGGGGTACTCAGGTACAGCGCCCCGAAAACAATACAGGTTGCGACAACGAGGCGCTGCAAGGTTTTGCCGCCGAGCTGGCGACGGACGGCTTTTGATGTTTGTTCACCCTTCAGCTCCACCCCAGCGACCTGCTTGTCGAGGAAACGCAGATTGAAAACCGCCATGGCGACGCCGAGGGCTTCACCGAGTCCGGCGAGCGGGTCGTAGGTGACCGCAACAAAAAAACCAATCACCCCAACGACAATGGCGCTGAGAATCGTGCGCCGCATGAGACGCGGCAACGTAGTGGAGGAAATGTTCTCGAGCATGAATTAGAGGAAGCGACGAACCTGCTGGACAACACTGACCACGGCCGACGCTGACCCCAACACTATCCCGAGCAGGAGGCACAGTGGGGATGAATTAAAAAGGTGGTCCGCCCAGACACCCAGGGCGACCCCGAGCGCCACGCAGAGCGCGATCGTCGTCCCCATAACCGCGAAGGCCATCCAGCCGAGTTCCTTCGCGTCCGAGTCGCGTTCCGGCTCGGTCACCGGGGTGTCGATTCGCGCTCGTAGGCCTCACGCTCAGCGCGGCGGCGGCGGGTAAGAAAGGGGCTGGACCAGGTGAAGAGGCCCACAACCATCAGGCCCAGTGCGGCGGGCAAAAAGACATTGGTACGCGGCTGGAACAGCGGAAACAGCACGAAGCCGCACAACAGGGCGGTCCACAGCCAGAGCAGCAGTACGGTACGCGCATGGCCGTGACCGAGCCGCATCAAGCGATGGTGAATGTGGTTCTTGTCCGGCGTGTGAAATCCCTGACCCGACAACGTGCGCCTCGTGAAGGCCCAAATGGCGTCCGTTAGGGGAACGCCCAGAATGAACACCGGAATGAGCAGCGGAGCAAAGAAGAAGAATGTCACCCCGCCGGCCGGGGCGGTGCGTCCGCCAATCACCATGGTCGAGGCACTCATCAAGAGTCCGAGCATCAGGGCACCAGCGTCACCCATAAAGAGCTTGGCCGGATGGGCATTGTCCTTTAGGAATCCCAGGCAGATGCCACACGTCACGGCAGCAATGAGGGGACCGACGTTTGACGTGGGAAGAAAGCCGAGATCTTCGAGGCGAAGACCGTAGACGCAGAGGGTGCCCGAGGCAATAGCGACGATACCGGCGGCCAGTCCGTCGAGACCATCGATCAGGTTGACCGCGTTCGATAGGGCAAAGACCCAGACCGCCGTGATGACCGGCAAGATCGAGGGGCCCAGGACAATGAATCCCGCGAAGGGCAGCTTGAGTTGATACATCGTGCAGCCACTGAAGTAGAGCACGGTGGCTGCCAGCACCTGACCGGCCACCTTGGCCGGGGCGGACATGTCACGGAAGTCGTCCAGCACGCCCACCACGAACATGACCCCCGTGGCCAGAACGACGCCAAGCATTTCGTGCGATGAGGTAATCACCGCACGCGTCAAGGGAAAGGCGTAGGCCACGCCAACGGCGAGACAGAAGCCAATCATCATGGCGCCGCCACCACCGTAGGGGGTAACAATCTTGTGGACTTTTCGTTCGTCGGGTTGCGCGCTGTAATCAATCTTCATTGACAAACGACGAGCGGGCGGGGTGGCGAGCAACGTGATGATGGCCCCCGCGAGGGCGATCAGTCCGTAGACGCCGAGGCCAGACATTCGTTACTTCACGAAACGGGCATAGGGGTTGAAGTTCGCACATAAGGCGGCGACGTCCTCACGCACGCCCGCCAGTACGGCCTCGTCGACGCGACCACGGAGCGCGGTGGCCATCAGTGAGGCGATTGTCGCAAACTCACCTTCGGTCATACCGGCCGTCGTCTGCGCAGCGGTGCCCACTCGCAGACCCGAGGTGATGAATGGGCTGCGGGGGTCGTAGGGGATCTGGTTGCGGTTGGTCGTAATGCCCGCAATGTCGAGCACTTCCTGCGCAACCTTGCCGGTGAGCTCGGCGTCAAAGTCGCGCAAGTCGAGAATCACCATGTGGTTGTCGGTGCCACCCGACACCGTGCGGAAGCCCTGGTCGGAGAGGGCCGCGGCGAAGGCACGGGCGTTGGCGACAATCTGGTTGGTGTAGACACCAAACGAAGGCTGGGCCGCTTCTTTGAAGGCCACAGCCTTGGCGGCGATCACGTGTTCGAGTGGGCCACCCTGCTGACCTGGGAACACGGCCATGTCAATCTTTTTGGCGTGCTCCTCACGGCACAAGATGGCGCCACCGCGCGGACCGCGAAGGGTCTTGTGCGTCGTGAAGGTAACGACGTCGGCGTAGGGCACGGGGTTGGGGTGCGAGCCACCCGCGATGAGGCCGGCCACGTGGGCCGAGTCGAACATCAACAAGGCACCAACTTCGTCAGCAATTTCGCGGAAGATAACGGGGTCAATACGGCGGGTGTACGCCGTGGCTCCCGCAATGATCAACTTAGGTCGGTGCTCGAGGGCGAGGGCACGCACATTGTCGAAGTCAATGTGCTCACCCGGATTCGCGGGGTCGTCGGTGCGCTCGGTCACGCCGTACGAAACGAAGTTCCAGATCTTCGAGGTCATCGACGCGGGTGATCCGTGGGTGAGGTGACCACCCTGGTCGAGGCGCAGGGCCAAAATGGTGTCGCCGGGCTCGAGTAGAGCTTGGTAGACGGCAACGTTGGCGTTGGCGCCCGAGTGCGGCTGCACGTTGGCGTGATCGGCGCCAAAGAGGTGGCAGAGGCGGTGACGGGCGAGGTCTTCAATCTCGTCGACGATCAAGTTGCCACCGTAGTAGCGACGACCGGGGTATCCCTCGGCGTACTTATTGGTCAAAATTGAGCCGGTGGCGGCCATGACCGATGGTGACGTGAAGTTCTCACTGGCGATGAGCTGCAACGTCGAGAGCTGGCGGTGCCACTCACGTCCCAGCAGTCCAACGATTTCGTCGTCGTTCTCAATAAAGGCATCAATGGGGGACGATGTCATGAACTGACCTTTCTTAGTGGTGCGCTCGCTCGTCGAGCGCCCGCAACTTTTCAATGCGTCCGAGGTGGCGACCTTCGCCGGGAGCGGTGTCGAGCCACGCGGCCACCGCGTCAGCGGCGACGGTGAGGCCAATCATGCGAGCACCGAGGCACAGCACGTTGGCGTGGTTGTGCTCGCGAGCAAGACGAGCAGTGGTGACGTCGTGGACCAAGGCGGCGCGGACACCAGGCACCTTGTTGGCGGCGATTGAGATACCAATACCGGTGCCGCAGATGGCGATCCCAGCGTCAGCGCGACCGTCAACGACGGCCCGACCAACGGCCTCACCAAAGTCGGGGTAGTCCACCGAGGTGGTGGCGTCAGCCGAGCCGAGGTCGAGAACTTCGTGACCGGCACCGGTCAAAACCTCGAGTATGGCGGCCTTCATGTCGTAGCCCGCGTGATCGGAACCAACCGCAATCTTCATGACCTCAGCCTAGTTCTCGGGCTGGTCGCTCATGGTCGAGACCCCGAGGGCATCGGCCACGTGCTCTTCGAGCACTCCCCCGTGGCGCAACACCCGCCACGGACCCTCGAGCGACACCACTGTGGAGACAACGCCAGCGCAGACGCCTCCATCGAAGACGCCAATCAACCCGCGACCGTTGAAGGCCGCCACGACGGCATCGGCAGTCGTGGCGGGTGGCTCACCGTGGTGATTGGCACTCGTGACCGCGAGGGGGCCCGTCAACTGCAGTAACGCCCGCAGGTCGGCGCGATCGGGAATCCGGAATCCGAGCGTGGCGGTCGCGCCTACGAGGGCAGCGAGTTCGCCCGGGACCGGGACAACGATGGTCAACGCACCGGGCCAGAAGCGCTCCGCCAGGGCGAGGGCTGGCTCATTAAAAGTGACGCCGAGCGCCATAATCGCTTCGACGTCCGGCACCAAGATTGGGAGCGAAACGTCACGGGGGCGATCCTTGAGCCGAAAAATTTCGCTGAGCGCTTCGGGTTGATGCAGACTCGCGGCCAGACCGTAGACGGTGTCAGTCGGCAATGCGACTACCCCGCCGCTGGCGAGGACGTCCCGGCATTCCTCGGCGCTAAGCAGTGCCGTCATGGTCGCCGGCCGACGAAAATGCGGGGATGACCACTGAGATCATCGAGGTCGCGCACGTTATGCCACCCCTGCGTGGCGGCGTGGGCCACGATGGCGTCGCGTTGCTGGTCGCCGTGCTCCATTACCAGTACTCCCCCCGGCCGCAGCCATTCGAGTCCTTGCTCCAAAATGGTGGCGATGTCGTCAAAACCCGTGTGACCGTGGCGATCGGGCGCAACGAGGGCGCCGAGAGGTTC
>CAIKBU010000069.1 GCA_903825765.1 uncultured Actinomycetes bacterium
CGGAATGCGACGTACCGCTGAATGACATCCACCTGTCGACGCGCCACGCCCGCTTCGCGCAAGACAATGGTGATTTCACGGTTGAGGATCTCGGGTCAACGAACGGAACCTACGTCAATCAAGAACCAATCAAGGGTCGCGTGCAACTAGAGCGAGGTGACATCGTGCAGGTGGGCGGCGTCTTGTTCGAGGTTGTTCGTTGACCAGATGGCGCTACGCCGCGGCGACCGACACGGGGTACGTGCGCGAGTCGAATCAGGACGCCCTCTTCGTTGACGACGCCTTGGCCATCGTGGCCGACGGCATGGGTGGGCACGCCGCCGGCGAAGTCGCGTCAGCGATGACCGTCGAGACGCTCTACCAAGGCTTCGTGCATCAGGCCACCCTCGACGCGATGGTGCGGTCGTTCGACGCCGCGAACCGTGAGGTGCTGAGCGACGCTAAGACGAATCCCGACCGGTTTGGGATGGGAACCACGGCGCTGTGTGTGGCCCTGCTCGATGAGCCTGGAGCTGGTCGGGCTCCCGTGCTGTTTCACGTCGGCGACTCGCGGGCGTATCAGTTGCGAGACGGTGCATTGAAGCAGCTGACCCAGGACCACAGCGTGGCCGAGGAATGGGTCCGCATGGGCCGACTCACCCCCGAAGAGGCGTTGGTCCACCCGCGCCGACACCAGTTGACCCGGGCTATTGGCGTCGATCAGCCCCTCGAAATTGACGTCCAGTCACTGTCGGTGCAAGTCGGAGACCGCGTCTTACTGTGCAGTGATGGTATGTCGAATGAGCTGACACCGGAACAAATCGCAACGCTGGCCGGCGCTGACGTCGGCCTCGACGAGGCGGTGCAGTCACTCGTGCAGGCGGCGAAAAATGCTGGTGGCCGCGACAATATTTCCGCGGTGCTGGTTGAGTTCGACGAGGTCTACGAAACCTCGGTGCCAATCAACCGTGTCATCACACCGCTTCCTCCCGCGCCGCCACCCGCCGACCTAGTGAACGCGCTCTTGCCGTCGAGGGCAAAGCGCCAACGTCGCCTGGTGACCTGGCGCACCAGCGGGGCCGTGCTGGTCTTGGCGGCGCTCGCGTGGGGCTTTGTGGCCATCATGCACTGGTACGCCTACGCAAACTTTTACATCAGCACCGACGCCGGACGGGTGGTCATCTACCAGGGGCAGCCAGGCGGAGTCTTGTGGTTCAAGCCGCAGCTGTCCCACCTCACTCGCTATACCGCGAAGGATTTCCGCCCCGCCGATCAATCGGCCATCGCCGCCACGATAAACGAACCATCGAAGGCGGCCGCCATTGCGTACTTGACCTACCTCCACGGACAGTACCAACTGAGTATCCCCACCACTACGACGACGGTGCCGGTCACGACGACCGTGGCCACCACCGTGAAGAAATCGGCGGGCTAGCGTCGTGACTCGTCGGATAGCGCGTTTGTCCAGTGCGCTCTTGGTGCTCTTCGTGCTCGCGTTGGCCCAGTCAATCAATATTCAGTGGTTTCGCGCCTCGTCACTAAACGCGTCGCCGTATAACCCCCGCATCGCGACGGCGTCGACGCAGTTTCCGCGAGGAGAGATTGTGGCGGCGGACGGCACACTCCTGGCTCGATCGGTGGCCACCCACGATGCGGCCAACCCGTATCGTCGCCAGTACCCACTCGGTTCACTGACGTCGGGTGTCGTTGGTTTTGCCGGCCCCACCTACGGAACGCGAGCGCTCGAGTACGAGTACAACTCGTACCTCACGCCCCACCCCCAGCCACCCCAGTCGTTCGCTCAGGTGTTGGCTCCCACCAGTGCGGCCGACAACATCACCTTGACACTGCAGCCCGCGTTGCAGCGAATTGCGCGCAATGCCATGGGGAACCAGATTGGCGCCGCTGTGGTGCTTGATCCCCGGAACGGTGGTGTGCTCTCGATGTATGCCAACCCCACCTACGACCCCGCCCCCTTCACCTCGTCAAATGTGGACGTAGCGAAGGCCGCGTGGAAACGCGACACGACGCCGAACGCCCACGGGTTTGAGCCCCTCGGGCTCGTGGCCCTGCAGCAGACCTTCCCACCGGGATCAACGTTCAAGGTCATCACGACGGCCGCCGCCGTTGTCCACCAGCCGAAATTATTGACCAAGAAGTATCCCTACGAGGCCTCAACGGCGCTCCCCGATACGAATAAGCGCCTCTTCAACGACGGCGGTCAACCCTGCGGTGGCGACGTGGCCCAGATGTTGCCGCCGTCGTGCGACCCCGGGTACGCCCTGCTCGGTCTCGACCTCGGCGCACCGGCCCTGTACACCACGGCTTCGAGCTTCGGCTACAACGAAATACCGCCAATTGACCTCCCGGGTGGCGAGACGAACGCGAGCTTTTTCCCGCCACCGAGGGACTTTGTTCACGCTCGGCCAACATTGGCCTACTCGGCCATCGGTCAAGACAATGTGCGGGCCACCACCCTGCAGCAGGCGTTGCTCGCGGCCGCCATTGCCAACGGTGGTGTCGAAATGACGCCCCACCTCCTCGCATCCGTTACCGGACCACTCGGTCAGCCCGTCTTTCGCTATCGAAACAAGACGTGGAAGCGGCCACTGACCGCATCGCAAGCGGCGCAGATTGTGCCGCTGATGGTCAACGTCGTTCGCTACGGTACCGCGGCCGGACTCTTTCTGCCCCAGGATGAGGTCGGTGCTAAGACCGGCACGGCCCAGACCTTGTTCCACGGCGCCCACCTCACCGACGACTGGATGATCGCCTTTGCACCGGCCAGTCACCCGACGGTCGCCGTCGCCGTCGCGATGCCGTTTCAGTCGGTCAACAACTACGGTGCGACGGTGGCCGGCCCCATTGTGAAGTGTCTTATTGAGGGAGCCCTCGCCATCCAGAGAGGACTCCCCGCCACCGGGACGTCAACAACGTGTCCGAGTTGAGATGAGGACAGAGTGTTGCTGACTATAAAGGACCTAGGCTAGGGATGCTATGGAGCCCGTAAACGAACCCCGCGTCTACTCGAACCGTTACCAAGTCACGCACCTGATTGCCCGCGGTGGCATGGCGCTCGTCTACCGAGCGCAGGATCAACTGCTCAATCGCGCCGTCGCACTCAAGATTCTCTACCCCGAACTGAGTGCCGACCCCTCCTTCGTCGAACGCTTCCGCCGTGAAGCGCAAGCGGCGGCCAACTTATCGCACCCCAACATCGTTCCCGTCTTTGACTGGGGCGAGGACCGGGGTACCTACTTCATTGTGATGGAACTCGTGGAGGGCCAGTCCCTCGCCGAAGTACTCCGTGGTGGTCGCACACTCACGGCCGCACGCTCGGCCCAGTTGGGCGCCCAAGTCGCGTCGGCCCTGGGCTACGCGCACCGTCAAGGTGTGGTGCACCGCGACGTCAAGCCCGGCAACATCTTGATTACCCCCGACGCTCAGGTGAAGGTGACTGACTTTGGTATCGCGCAGGCGGTCGCGAGTGAGGACCACTTGGCCGAAGAAGGGTCGGTCATGGGAACGGCCACGTACTTCTCGCCCGAACAGGCCGAGGGCGCGGCGGTTGATGGACGAAGCGACATTTATTCACTCGGCGTCGTGCTGTACGAAATGTTGGTGGGTCGTCCACCCTTCGTCGGCGACACCCCACTGGCCGTATCGAGCCAGCACGTGCACGGTGTGGTCACGCCGCTCACCAGTGTCAACCCTTCGGTACCGAGCGACCTTGACGCAATTGTTATGCGAGCCCTGGCCAAGAGTCCGGCCGGTCGCTACAGCACCGCGGATGAACTGCGGGCCGATCTCCTTCGTTTCGTCGACGGTCAGCCCGTCATGGCCTCACGGCCGGGTGGTGCGTTCTTCGGCGCTGACGCCACGCAGGCCGTGGGTATTGTCACGCCGGGTGAGAAAACCCAGTCGGTGCCCGTATTTTCGGGGCCCCGAACGGACGTTAAGTCCTCCTACGCCAAGCGCCGTGGTCGTCGGGGACTCATCGTCGCCCTGGTGGTGCTTCTCGCCGCGGGCGGTGGAGTAGCGGCCTTCCTCTCGACGCAAAAGCACACCGTGGTCGTGCCGAACGTCGTGCACCACATGGTCACGCAGGCCGATGCGGCGTTGCGCGCCGCGGGGCTCGTGCCCGTTGAGAATCTCGTGGTCTCGGACGCCGAGACGGGCACCGTTTTGGCGACGACCCCAGCGGCGGGCGCAACGGTGCCCACCAATAGCAGCGTGACCGTCAACGTCGCGCTCGGCTCAACGGCAGTACCGGTCATTGTGCCCGACGTCACCGGATCGTCCTTGGCGACCGCCGAGAGCACCCTGCAGGCGCTCGGACTCGGATACACCCTCGCCTACGTCACCACGCCAACGACCACGACATCGGTGGCCACCACGACGTCGACCGCCGGTGGCGCCACCACGACCTCAACGACGACCACACTGGCCACCGGCACCACGTCGCCGCAGCCCAACACGGTGCTCCAGCAATCACCCATCGGTGGAACCAGTGTGAAGAAGGGGTCGATTGTGACCCTGTCCGTACTGGCACCGACGTCCACCTACCCCGTGCCCTCACTGCAGGGGCAGAGTGTCGGGCAAGCCGCCGGCGCGCTCGGCCAGGTGGGCCTGATCGTTGCGGGGACCAATGGCACAACGTGCTCGAACAGCGTGGCCGTTGGGAATGTGGTCAAGACGTCACCGGCCGCGGGTACCAATGTGGCCTCGGGCGCAACCGTCACCTTGATTACTTCCACTGGCGTTTGCCAGATTGTGGTGCCCGATGTCACCACCCTGATCACCACTAAGGCCCTTGGGGTGCTCCAAAAGAGTGGTCTCACGCCGGTCGTAACGGCCGCGGCACCGTCGGCCTGCGCGAACGGCACTATCGGCACGGTGGAGTCCCAGAGTCTGGCTCCGGGTTCATTCGCTCCCTACAACAGCCAAATCATCATCAGCGTGTGCGAGACGATTGGCACCACCACGACCACGTCGACCACCTCCACCACCACGACAACTACGACCCTCGCTGGGTAGTGGTTGTAACATCAGACCTATGACCTCTTCGTCCAAGTCCTCGAAAGCTCGTCAGACGGGTCGTTACACGGCCCCCGAAGCACAAGGTCGTATTACGGCGCCCACCCACGAGACGACCCACGACCACAGCCCCGCCTGGTACGGCTGGTTCCTGCTCGACCTGATTCTCTTTGGTCTGCTCGTCATCACGCTCAACTACCTGCAGGTGCTCCCCGGTGCGACGTCGCCTTGGTACCTGGCCATTGGCCTCGTCACGTTGTTTAGCGCCTTCTACGCGGCGACCAAGTACCGCTGAGTTAGATGTGGTCGGCGGGAATAGTCCCGAGTCGACCAGCCTGGTAATCCTCAAAGGCGGTCTGGAGTTCCGCTCGTGTGTTCATCACGAAGGGACCATAAGCGGCGACGGGCTCCTTGATGGCCTGACCACCGAGGAGCAGCACTTCGAACGCCTCGGTCCGAGAGTCCTGACGCTCGTCGGCGCTCAAGATCAACAGATCGCCATCGACGTGGACGGCGAGTTGACCCGACGCAATGGCGTGACGGTCGGTGCCGACGGTGCCCGAGCCAGCGAGCACGTAGCTCAATGCGTTGTACGCAGGGTTCCACGGCAACGCCAGCTGTCCCCCGGGCAGCAACGTCACGTGGACCAGGGTGATGGGCGTGTGGGTCGAGCCCGGTCCGGCAACATCGCCCAGTGACCCAGCGATAACGCGAATAATGGCGTCGCCATTGTCATTCGTGAGCAGCGCGACTTCGCGCGAGCCGATGTCTTGGTAGCGCGGTGAGGTCATCTTCAGCGCGGCGGGCAGATTGACCCAGAGCTGAATGCCGTGAAACAGGCCACCACTGTCAATGAGGGCGTCTGGTGGGCGCTCGATGTGCAAGATGCCGGCGCCGGCCGTCATCCACTGCGTGGCACCGTCTTGAATAACGCCACCACCACCGATGGAGTCCTGGTGGAGGAAGGTGCCCTCCATCATGTAGGTCACGGTTTCGAAGCCGCGGTGCGGGTGCCACGGGGTGCCCTTGGGCTCACCGGGGCCGTAGTCAATCTCACCCATCTGGTCCATGTGGATGAAGGGGTCGAGATCGGCGAGGTCGACCCCAGCGAAGGCGCGACGCACGGGAAAGCCTTCGCCCTCGAGGGCGCGGGGCGCCGTGGTGATGGAGCGAATGCGGCGTGCGCGTGCGGAGCTGGGTGGCGTGGCCACCTTGGCCAGTTCGAGTGGATTGTCGACAGAAATTGCGGGCATGGCTTAATCCTAAACGGCTCGCCAGGAACCAGTGTCCACCGGCCTCGGCAGAGTGTTACTCGGTGCCGTGTTGGCTGATGCGCCGCGCCACGAGGTAGACGAGGGTGCTCCCCGTCGACACGAAAAAGCCCACTGGCCAATTCGTCTCGTAGGCCGCGACGAGGGCCGACCACAGGACGACGAGACTGAGCAGCGTGGCGAGCCCCATCGCCCGACCGGGTCGGCTCACGAGGAGCCGCGCCGCCGCGGGGGGACCGACCATCAAGGAAAAGACCAAGAGTGCGCCCACGACGGGCACGGTCATCGTGGTCGCCAAGGCCACGATGACGAGAAAGCCCGCGTCGAGTCGTCCCTGACGCAGACCTCGGGCCGAGGCAATGTCGGGGGTCACGGCACTGAGGAGGAGGGCACGCCAGCGAAGGGCCACCGCGCCGACGCACGTCGCCCCGAGGGCGAGGAGGGGGATGAGGTGCGCCGATGAGACGCCGAGGATCTCGCCGAACAGCAGAGCGTAGGTCGATGAGGCGTACTGCGTTGATTGACTGAGGAGGGCCGAACCGGTGGCCAGGGAGAGCACTAAGACGAGGGCGGTCGTGGCGTCACGTTGTCCGAACCGACGAAGGACGCCAATGCCGAGCGCGGCGATCAGGGCGAAGACGCCGAGACCGAGGAGTGGGCTAAGGCCCACCACGCTGGCACCGGCCGCTCCAGCGAAGGCGCCATTGGGGACGGCGTGCGCGGCGAAGACGTCACCGCGGAGGACAACGACGAAGCCCACGACACCGGCCACAATCGCCACGATGGTGCCAACTTGCCAGGCGTTGATCATGAAGCCACTAAACACGGCGACCTCGGGCTCGCCGGGCCGCGACGAGGCTGCACAGACCGTACGCCACGACGACGTCGACGACGACAAAGAAGCTCACGGGCAGGCTCTGGTGGTGGGGCATCCAGTTGTAACTGTCGTAGGCCAAGGTAATGCCGAGCCACGTCGAGACAATACCGATGCCACTGGCGATCACCAGGGCGTAGCTCATCCGGGTCGTCACGCGCACGGCCGCGGCCGCTGGTCCGACGAGGAGGGCCGTTGACAAGAGCGAGCCAATGGTGAGCGCGGAGAGGCCAACGGCCATCGCCAGCGTGACGAGGAAGACGCCGCTCACCACCCCGACGGGGATACCTCGGGCGCGCGCGAGTTCGCGACTCAGCGAACTAAGGACGAGTGGGCGCGCAATCACGGCCGTCAGCAGCAGGGTCGCCGCGCCGAGTTCGATGGCGACCGGCACGGTTGAGGAGCTGGCACTGAAGAGCGAACCGAACAACACGCGCTGGGTCACGCCCGTCGTGGCATTGGTGGTGGCGTCGAGATAGAGAAAGAGAGCCGAGAGTCCGGTGGCGGCACTGAGGACGATACCGGTCGCGACGTCTCGTCGCTGCTGCGGCCCGTGGCCCGCGAGGGCTATCGCCCCCGCCCCGACCAGTGCTCCCCCAAGAAAGCCCCCCAAGGGACTCGCTCCCACCAGTACCGCGCCCGAGCCACCGGTGGCGGCCACGTCGGTCAGTGCGTGGCCCGCGAAGGCCAGACCGCGCACCATGGCCAAGACGCCGACGACAGCGGATACCGTGGCCGCTACCGCGCCAATGACGAGGGCCACCTGGACCGGTGGACTCGTGAAGAGTCCCGACGCGAAGAACCACCCCACGGATCAGTGCACCGTCAAGGTGGGGTGTTCGGGCAGGTTGTCGGTGGCGTCGTTCGGTTCGGCAATAACGAAGACGCGTCCGTGGACCTGGAGAACGTCGACGTGGTGACCGTAGAGGGCGCTCAAGACGTCGGTCTGGACGACCTCATTCGTCGGCCCACTCGCGCAGTGGCCACCGGTGAGATAGACCACGCGGTCCATGACGGGCAAGAGGGCATTCATCTCGTGGGCCGAGAGAAGAATGGCGACGTGGTGTTCGTGCGCGAGGCGGTGCAGGAGGGCGACAATTTCTTGCACATTGCGGGGATCGAGACTGGCCAGGGGCTCGTCTAAGAGGAGGAGCGACGGCTCTCGGACCAGGGCGTGGGCGATGAAGACGCGTTGCTGTTCCCCGCCGGAGAGTTCGCTGAGTCGCTTGGTGGCGAGGTGGGCGCCGCCGACGGCCTCGAGCAACGCGGCCACCCGGTCTCGTTGGGCGGCGGAGCGACGACGCAGACCCCAGCGCTCGGCGTCGAGGCCGAGGGTGACGAAGTCGATCACCCGCAGTGGCACATCGCTGTCGAGCGCGATTTTCTGTGGCACGTACCCAATGGCCGCGTGTTGGAGGTCCCGAGGCTCGCCGTTAACGCTGATGGTACCGGTTTCGTAGGGTTGGAGGCCCAGAATGGCCCGCAGCAACGTAGTCTTGCCGACGCCATTGGAGCCAATGAGACCGGTGAATTCGCCGGGTTGGATACTGAACGAAACGTCGTCGAGAATCGTCCGCCCGTGGAGGGTGACGGTCAGGTGTTCGACGGAGAGGGCATCAGGCATGAGTCACCGCTTGCGTTAGCTGGGTAGTGGTGGACACCATCCAGGATTGGTAGGAATCATTGAGGGGCATTAGTTCGTTGACCCCGACGATGGGAGTGTGCGAGTGTTCGGCCAGTGTTCGCAGCGAGGCGGTCAGGGCGTCCACGACTTGCTCGTTGTAGCAAAACAGGGCGACGCGGCGGTGGGTGAGTAATTGCTGCTCGATGGCAATGGCCTGGGGGGCAGGGTCGAGGCCGTTCATAACGTCAGACTGGAAGATTTCGGGTGTGGTGATGGCAAGGCCCATCGCCCGCAGTAAGCGGTCGGCGACCGGTTCGGTCACGGCGACACGCAGATGCGCGTGGGTGCGGCGAAACTCGGCAATGGCGGTGCGCCACGGGAGCAGTGAGCGATCGAAGCGCGCGAGGCGGGAACGAAAGTACCCCGCGTGCGTGGGGCGAAGGTGACTAAGCGTGTTGGTAATGGCCGCGGCGACGAGGGGCATCGTGTTCGGGTCGTACCAGAGGTGAGGGTCGAAGGCGCTGGGGCCGACGCCGAGTACCTGTCGCGCCACGATGACGTGGCGGCCTGCGCTGGGCGAGGCACTTTCGAGCGAGGTCATGAAACTGTCGTAGCCGAGGCCGTTTTGCACAATGAGCTGGGCGTTGGACACCCGGGTGGCGAGTGCGGCCGACACCGCGAAGGAGTGAGGGTCAGTGGTGGGATTAATCATCACGGCCGACACCGAGACGTAGGGTCCACCAATCTGGGCGATCACGTTGGCGTACTGCGACTCGGCCCCGATGGCGAGGAGTGGGCCACCGCTGGCGCGTGGCTGCGTCGTGCCACAGGCACTCAAGGTCCCGGCACCGACCACGAGTCCGAGCGCCAAGAGAACTGGTCGGCGCAGGGGGTGAGAAGGACGAGAAGGCACTGGGGTAGCATAAAATGAGACTGAGTCTCATTACAAGCGAGACAGGAGCAACGATGCAACCACGGACGTCAATCATCGAGATTCACGAGTTCGTCGAAGTGTTGCTTCGCCGCAATGAACAGCGCTACACCGCTGGCCGGCGCAGTTTGGTTGAGGTGCTCGCCACCCACGGGGCGCCGATGAGCATCGCGGCTATTGAAGCGGCGGTCCCGAACGTTCCTCGTAGTTCGGCCTATCGCCACCTCACCGAGCTCGAGAGGGCCGGCGTCGTCCGTCGGATCGCGGCGAGTGATGAATTCGCGCGCTTCGAGCTAACGGACGACTTCTTGCACCACCACCACCATCTGCTCTGCTCGAGTTGTGGCTCGGTCATTGACGTCACCCCCTCACCCGCGTTCGAAGAGACGGTGGCGGTCATGGTGCAGGAGCTGGCCGAACGGTACGGATTTGTCGCAACGTCACACGCCCTTGACGTCATTGGTCACTGCGCTTCGTGTCACGCCACGACGACTCCGCAGCGAGCGCATTAACGACACCGTTCGTACTAAGCGATGGCCAGACTCGCGCCGGTGCTGGAGTGCACCCGTGCCGTCGACGGTGCAAGACCGAGGAAGGTTGCGTGGTGACTACGCGCCAACGTAGTGGTGGCGAATCGTTTCGAGCGCTCGATCGAGGCGAGCCAGACCGTCGCGCGCTTCGTCATCGGTGATGGTGCAGGGCGGCACCGTGTGGATGCGGTTGTAGTTTGAAAAGATCATGAGGCGTTCGGCCTTGCAGGCGGCCAGTAATTCACCCATGGCGGGCGAGCTCGCGCCATACGGAGCGAGAGGCTCGCGGGTGGCGCGGTCTCGCACGAGGTCAAGGGCGAAGAAGACACCCACCCCGCGGACGTCGCCAATCACCGGGTGCTTGGCGGCGAGTGCGGTGAGGCCGGGACGAAGTACCTCTTCACCAATGCGGTAGGCGTTTTCGACCACGCCTTGTGACGCCATGGTCTCAATGGCGGCGACGGCCGCCGCGCAGGCCAGCGGGTGACCAGAGTACGTGAGACCACCGGGGTAGACCCGGTCGTCAAAGGTGGCCGCAATGGCCTGGTTGATAATGACGCCGCCGAGGGGGACGTACCCCGAGTTGACGCCCTTGGCGAAGGTCACCAGGTCGGGGGTTACCCCGTGCTGGTGAAAAGCGAACCACGAACCCGTGCGCCCGAAACCGGCCATAACTTCGTCAGCGATGTACACAATGCCGTAGCGGTCACAGAGTTCACGAACGCCTCGGAGATAGCCCGCGGGGGGGATCATGATGCCCGCCGTGCCCGGAACGGACTCGAGGATGATGGCGGCGATTGTCGCGGGACCTTCGAACTGAATGGTTGATTCCAGGTGGGCGAGGGCCCGTTCGCACTCTTCTTGTTCGGTGGTGGCGTGGAACTGGGAGCGGTAGAGAAAGGGTCCAAAGAAGTGCACGACACCAGCCGTGCCGTTGTCGACGGCCCAGCGTCGGGGGTCACCAGTCAGGCTGACCGCAGTGGAGGTACCACCGTGGTAGCTGCGATACGTGGCCATGACCTTGTGCCGACCGGTGTGCAGGCGAGCCATACGAACGGCGTTTTCGACCGCTTCGGCACCACCGGTCGTGAAGAAGACCTTGCTCGCACCCTCGAAGGCGTGGTCGAGGATCAGTTCGGCCGCTCGCGTGCGCACGAAGTTGCCGTGCTGAGGACCAACGGTGGACAAGAGCGCGGCCTGGTCCTGAATTGCCTTGACGACCGCGGGGTGGGAGTGACCGATGTTGACGTTGACGAGTTGTGAGGAGAAGTCGAGGTAGGTATCACCATTTTCGTCGGTGACCCAGACGCCGTGGGCTTCGGTGATCATGAGCGGGTTGTAGGCGTTGGAGGCGGACCAGGCGTGGAGCACGGCCGCCTTTTCGCGCTCGGCGTGTGTGAGGGTCGATCGATCAGTCGTCATACGTATCCTTTTGGTCTCTGCGCCACGCTAACGCACCGAGACGGTGAAGAAAGGGCCGGAAAACGAGTGACGTGCGCTGGTTGGACCACTCGTGGTGGCCGAGCGACGTAATTTAGGAAGGAACCATCGAGAGGATCGATTCGTGAAAACTATTGGACACTGGATTAACGGCGAGCACGTGACGGCGCCGGGGGCCAGCACCTCGCCCGTCTTTAACCCCGCCACCGGCGCCGAACAGGCGCAACTGCAATTGGCGACCGTCGAGCAGGTGAACGATGTGGTCGCGGCCGCCAAGGCGGCGTGGGCGACCTGGGTCGAGTCCTCACTCAGCCAGCGCAGCAAAATCCTCTTCGCCTTCCGCGAAATCATGAACCGCCGGATAAACGACGTGGCTCTCGCGATTACTGACGAGCACGGCAAAGTCGTCTCCGACGCGGTGGGTGAAGTGCAACGTGGGCTCGAAGTAGTGGAGTACGCCTGTGGGCTGCCCACCTTGCTGAAGGGTGAGTACTCCGACCAGGTGTCGGGTGGCGTGGACCTCTTCTCCTACCGTCAGCCGCTCGGTGTCGTCGTCGGCATCACCCCCTTCAACTTTCCGGCCATGGTGCCCATGTGGATGTTCCCGGTCGCCATTGCCACGGGCAACACCTTCATCTTGAAGCCCTCCGAGCGCGATCCCAGCGCCTCACTGTTGATGGCCGAGATGTGGAAAGAAGCGGGCCTCCCCGACGGTGTCTTCAACGTGATTCAAGGTGACGCTTCCGTGGTAAACGCCCTGCTCGACCACCCCGACGTCAAGGCAATCTCCTTCGTGGGCTCGACGCCCATTGCACGCTCCATCCACCGTCGTGCGACCGCGAATGGGAAGCGGGTCCAGGCCCTCGGGGGTGCCAAGAATCACTCGATTATTTTGCCCGATGCCGACATCGACTTTGCGGCCAAGCACCTCGTGGCCGCGGCGTTCGGCTCCGCGGGGGAACGCTGCATGGCGATTTCCGCCGCCATCACGGTGGGGGCCGTCGCTGATCCACTGATGGCGCGCGTGGCCGAGCTGGCTCGCGAGGTAAAGGTCGGTTCCGGCCGTGATACTTCGAGTGAAATGGGGCCGGTCATTACTGCGGCTTCGAAAGCGCGGATTGAATCGCTCATTGACTCGGGTGAACGGCAAGGCGCGACAATCCGCGTTGATGGTCGTGGACTTTCCGTGGCCGGTCACGAGGAGGGATTCTTCGTTGGACCAACCCTGATTGACAACGTGACCACGGAAATGGACGTCTATACGGAAGAGATTTTCGGACCAGTGCTGTCGACGGTTCGCACCGCGTCCGTTGATGAGGCCATTGCCCTCATCAACGCCAATCCCTTTGGCAACGGGACGGCGATCTTCACCTCGAGCGGAGAAGCGGCGCGACGCTTCCACCGGGAAGTGCAGGTGGGCATGATTGGCATCAACGTTCCGATTCCGGTACCCATGGCCTACTACTCCTTCGGTGGCTGGAAAGACTCACTCTTCGGTGATCACCACATGCACGGTCCTGAGGGTGTTCGTTTCTATACCCGCGGCAAAGTCGTCACCACACGGTGGCCCGAGACGACGGAGGCCACCGGTGCCTCCTTCTCGTTCCCGACGTCAAAGTAGGCAGCGAGTCGCACCGCCCGACGTTTTAACCGAAGGTGAAGTCGTAGGCCTGCACTGATGGGGTGAACGAGAGACCGAGAACGCCGCTGAACGTCGATGACCCACTGAACATGGTGTACAGCGTTGGAATACCACGGACGGAAATGGTTTTGTAGGGGCGCCCATTAAGGGTCTCGGTCACGGTGCCAGTACCCCCGAGCACGAGGTAGACGTGCCTGGCCGTGAAGTTCAGGTTGAGCTGGGCGTTGGACTGCGCCGTAATGAAGTCGCCGGACGGTGTCCACGCTCCACCGAGGTCGTAGGAGGTCGCGGGGACCGAACTGGGCATGGTGAAGGTCTGCGTGACACCGTCGGTCATTGACTGATTGGCCTGGTATTGGGAGCGAGCGGTACCGAGGTAGGTCTCGGGGCTGATCGAGCCAGTGGGCGTCATGTCGGGCAGGTTGGAGGGAGGGGGAAGCACGAGGCCGGGGTGGGCGGCCGTGAGGAGCGCACGGATGTCGTTCTCGGAACCGGTGTAGTCACCCTCACCGTAGGCGACGTGTCGGATGACGCCCGAAGCATCAATCAAGTACTCGGCCGGCCAGTACTGATTGGCGTAGGCGGTCCAGGTGGACAGCTGATCGTCAATGGCGACGGGGTAGGTAACGCCAAGTTGGTGAGCGGCAACGGTGACGTTGTGCACCGAGTGCTCGAAGGCAAACTCCGGTGCCTCCACACCAACGACCACGAGGCCATCCTTGGCGTAGCGCTGGTTCCACGCCTCAACGTGGGGCAAGGTGCGCTGACAGTTGATACACGAGTAGGTCCAAAAGTCGACCAGGACGACCTTGCCGCGCAGGCCGGCCATCGTGAGTGGACGAGTACCGGGCGTGTTGAGCCAGGCCGAAATGCCGGTGAAGGGTGGCGCAACACCACAACGACTGAGTGAGCTCATTCCGCCGGCGGCCGCCGCGTTCTCGCAGGCGACGAGTGAGCCATTGCTGTGTTGGCCCTCAACGGCGCGGAGTTGTGTGGAGGTGAAGCCGTTTCCCTCAATAAGGTGCTGGAGCGACGTGGTGTAGCCGGGAATTACCCGTTGCAGGGTGGCGGCAACATTGAAGGTGATGGCCAACGCCATCAGAATTAACAGCGCCCCGCCGAGGGGGCGAAATCGGCGAGCGCGTGTGGCCAGGCGGCGATTGCGCTCAATCAGGGTGTCGCCGGCGAGGGCGATGAAGAACAGTGGTGTGGCGGCCCCGGCCCCGAAGAAGAAGCTGAGCAACACGCTGTACAGACTGGCGTGACCACGAGCACCGAGAACGGAGACGGCGGCGAGCACTGGACCAGCGCAGGGGACAAAGACCAGGCCGAGTCCGAGGCCCAGCACGAAGCCCGACTTGGTGCCCGAAGGGGTCGAGCGAGTGAAGCGAACGAAGGGGCGCTCGAGTAATGTCTCGAGGCGCGGTGAGAGCAGGCCGAGCCCAAAGACCACCAGCAGGACAATGCCGGCGTCACGGAGGAAGTTCGGGGGGAGACCGAGTGAGCTCAAAATGACGGAACCCAGCGCGGTGATGAGACTGAAGCTAATCACCAGACCCGAGACAACGGCGAGTGACCGGCGGCGACGCAGTCGCGTGGCGTTGGCTTGATCGGCGACCGGGGCACTCCACCCCACGAGAATCACCGGCAAGATGGGCAAAATACATGGCGAAACACCGGCAATGAGCCCCGCTACGTACCCGATGAGTAACAAGAAAAACACGGAAAGTCCTTCCGACATAATGAAGCATGCCGCCATGGCCCTCGGAGCGCCGTGGTGGTGCAATGACTACAGGCTACGGGGGAGCGAAAACGTACGACTCGTGGAGGATTGAGCAGGCGATTTATGTGGGTGTTTTCATGGCAGCTTCTGGCGTCGACCCCACCTACGCAATCGCTGATTGGGCCACTTCAGGAAATTTCTTCCCCGAACTCTTTGGGGCAATTCCCCAAGTGCCACTTGGTGGGGGATTCGGACAAAGTCCCTAGTACCTGATCACGGGCTCTTAGATCAGTGCAGAATTTGACTCCTTGACCAGGGCGAGCCAGTTTTGTCACCAGGGAACTGCCCCATATTCACCACGACTCGACCGAGATCCCCAGTGGCGGGCAGAACCCGTTGGCGGGTATAACCCTTGCGCGGACTTCGCCCAGCCGATACAGTGGAAGTCATGACACAGCCCATTTTGGTCACCAATCAGCAGCGGGGACGACTGTCTCTCGGAGCCCTCGCGACGGCAGATCAGTACATCGCCCACGTCGAGCCGGGTGGAGTCATCGTGCTGGAGCCCGCCATAGTGATCACGGAGACCGAAAAGAAGCTCCTTCAAGACGCAAGTCTGATGGCCGCGATCGAACAGAGCCGCCAGCACCCTGAGACGCTGAAGCGTCGGGACCGATCTGGCGCTCCCCGCAGCTGAGTCGTCCCGCTCTTCATGGCGATTCTCTACTTCTCCGACCAGGCCAACAACCTCCTAGATGAACTTGAGGAGACCCCCAGCCGACACGACCTCCTCGGACGTATCAACACCGCTCTCGACATGCTCGAGGCCGATCCACTGGATGCCCGATGCCGGCGGCGGCGGTTTCAGAACATCGGCTGCTGGGGCGTCACGGTCTTTCATCACGAGGGGGACTGGCTAATCCTGTGGGAAGAGAGAGATGAGGCGTGCGCGGAGCTTGATGTCCGTGCGATCACCCGTGACCCCTGAACTGTCGCGGTTTGGGAAGTAGTTGGCCACTGCGAAATCATGCGAGCAGGTCCGCGCCCAACAGTGTGCGTTTTTGTCTAAACGTTTGTCCGAATGGTTGATGGACTTTTATCCGAATCCCTCTTGGTGGGGCTAGTAAGAATCGAACTTACGACCTCGTCATTATCAGTGACGCGCTCTAACCGACTGAGCTATAGCCCCAAGGGATACCTAATCTACACCAAATAGCCCAAGCATCCGCTGGAGACTGCGCAGGGTGGTCGCGTTACACGGCAGACTGGGAGGATGCTCGATCCGCGCTTCGTTTATTTGGCGATTGCCCTCGCCCTTTTCGGAGCAGTTCGCTACTTCATTGACACGTGGCGCGGGGAGACCCAACCCCACCGCGTGACGTGGACGTTATGGGCAGTTGAAGGGATTTTGGCCTACGCAGTAGAAATTCAAGAACACGTCGGGCTGGCCTCGCTCATGACATTGGTGCTCGGGCTAATTCCGTGTTTTATCGTGGCGGCCTCGTTTCGGAACCCGCGGGCGGTCTGGAAAATTGACCGCATTGATATTGCGTGTGGCGCGGTGTCACTTCTGGGTCTCCTCTTTTGGTCACTCGTCAACCAGCCCACCGTCGCACTCCTATCGTTTGTCGCGGCCGACTTCATTGCTGCGCTGCCCACGTATCGAAAGTCATGGAGCAACCCGGAGAGCGAATCGGGTGCACCGTATATTTTCGGTGCGCTGAACTGCGCGATTACCCTGCTGACGCTGCGGCAGGTGACCACCGCGGGGGCGGCATTTCCCGGCATTATCTTGTTCACCGACTCGGTGCTCAGTCTCTTTATCGTGACCAAACTCGGTCCGCGCATCCGTCGTCGGTACGCGGCGGCGTAGACGAGGTAGTGAGGTGTTGAGCCGCCTGCCCTTTCATTTCCATCTCCTCGAGATGGGTATCGTCGCGCTCGTCCTCTGGCTCCACCACACCGTGGTGAGCGATCGACGGCGTCGCCACTTGCTGTGGTGGTCAATGGCGGCGTTGCTCGCGGTCACACTTTGGCCATTGGGCGACTTGGCCGCACGGGTATCGCTGACGGTGGCCACCGTGCAACGTCTCGTGATCATGTTGGCCGTGGCGCCCCTGATGCTGCAAAGCATGTCGACAGACGTGTTGGTGCGTCTGACCCGGCCGGCGTTCGTCGACGCGGTCGTGCGGCGATTGGCCCACCCGGGCGTCGCCATTGTCTTGGTAACGGTGCTCGGGACCACGACGCTCTCAACGCCGGTCGTTGACTGGGGTGCCGGTTCGCCCTGGGCGCGCGACCTGATTCTGCTCACGGTCCTGATCACCGGTCTCGTGCTCTGGGTGCCGGCACTCGCCATCATGCCCGGTGCGGTGCGTTTGTCACCAGCGGCGCGCGCCGGCTACATCTTTGGCTCCGCCATCGTGGTGACCAGTCTGTCCTTCATCTGGATCTTTTCAATGCACTCGCTCTACCCCGCACTGCACAATCAGTATGCATTACTGCATATGACACCCGTCTTCGACCAGCAATTAGCGGGGTTTGTGGCCAAACTCGGATGCTATATCCCGATGTGGGCAATTGCGTTCACGATTTTCTTTCGAGCCGATGATTCGGGTGTTTCCGTCGAAGAGTCGCCGTTGCACTGGGCGGACGTGGAACGAAAGCTACTGCGACTCGAGCGCCAGCGCGCTCGGGCGCTGCGACGGCACCGGCCTCAATAGGTCGGTCGTTGACGTACTACTATGGAGTGTCCTAGGGGATGTAGCTCAGTTGGTAGAGCGCGGGCTTTGCAAGCCTGAGGTCGTGGGTTCGAACCCCATCGTCTCCACGGCGGATTCAACTGGACAGGGCTTGTCTCTCAATGTGGTAGGACTAGAGGCAATGTCAACTGCGTGGACAGGATGGACAATTTTTTGTAATCGAAAAATTCAAAGAGCAGCAATGGTGGTGGGTCTTGCTGCAATTTTGAATTGTGCTCCATACGTGGGTGTTGCTGGCGCAGCAGCTAATCCTGGATTCACTTCGACCTACA
>CAIKBU010000070.1 GCA_903825765.1 uncultured Actinomycetes bacterium
CGAACTAAGGAGATCCGATGGCGTCGAACCAACGAAGCACAACTTAGAGTCAGGGTGTCACACGGATGGTCGTTTGAGTCGGTGACTTGACCGTCACTCACCCACACGAGACGTTCCCCCGGTCGACGATGACTCAGCGCCCACAGGAGCGCAGGGCCATCAACCCCATTACCGACATTGCCAGATGGGGGATTTTGCACCACACCGTGGGCATTCGCGAGAACCCAGGCATTGGGAGTCTGACCGCTGTCGCCTGGCCGGTGACTGTAGCCAAGAATCAAGGCATCGGGGGCCGCGTGTAGCAACTGTTCGAGTTGGGTGGCACTGATGTCCATTGAGCCAGATTGATCAACGAGCACCACTCCCCCACTCGAACGTTGCTTCACGCCAAACGCGCGGTACTGGGAGTCAGTCAGTAGTCGCGAGGGGTAGCGCAGGACCACACCAGAGGTCGTCGGCTGACTCCGGCGATGCACTCGCCGCCGACGCGCCGACAACCGATGGTCATCGGGGCCCACGACGAGCGGGGCAAACCGGCCGGTCGGTGGCCGCCTCGCCCCCGGCTCGAGGCCCCGACGAAACCGCCGAAGTTCTTCGGTTGTGCGTGGCACTTTGGCCTGCATGGCCACGGTAATGATTTTGGCCATCGGGAGTGTGTGGGAAAGGTAACCACTCGGCAAGCCAGCATCAGTCTGGTCGGTCGCACCGAGACTGCGAGGGCTGGTGGACGTTATGACCGCTTTGACCCTCTTGGCTACCGCCTGCATGGGAGCAATCCACTCTCGCTGCTCGCTCCGCACGCCAACGAGGTACGACTTCTCCGCTCCAGTACCGAGCACCGCAAAGTAGAAGCACAGCGCCTCATCCCATTGACCGGCTTGGGCGAGGCGCGCCCCACCGACGCGTTCGGAACCATCGCACAGATGCTCGACCGAAAATCCCAACCTCGCCAAAATCGTATTGACTCGGTACTCCTCCGCGCATTCGATAGCCCGTGGATGGACGCCCAGTGGTTCGACGGCAACGGGTGTATGAGGACTGACCCGCGTGTGGACGAGTTCATGTGCCCGCACGACGCGATCCGACGGCGACCCCCCGAGCGGCACCGTCAAGAGTCGGTCGGTGAAATTGCAGCTGGCGCCACCTCGAAGAGAGGACCCCTCAACAATGCGCCACGGGCGAATCTCAAAATCGTCGAGGCGCCCACAAGTCAATTCAGGGAAAACACTCATCAGAGTGAACCAATGGCGAGGGCGTCAAGCACCCCACTCTGAGCCTCGGGCCCGAAGACGAGCGATGCGGCTCGCTCGCTTCCAAGTGACGAGCGCAACGTATCAAAGGCGTAAAACTGGCGCAGTGAGAGACGACGTGCTTCTTCCGCCAACGACGCTGACATGGCTGGCGCTCGAAGATCTTCACTCAGCGTCAGCAGGGCCGAAGGGTGCGGGCGATCTATTCGAATTGCGACGGGAAACCGGTCACGCAACGCACTGGGGAGGTAGTGAAGATCCTCGACATTGGTAGTCATGACCACCGAGAACTCCGGCCCGGGGCGCACCCACGCACCCGTCTCGGGATTACGCCACCGCGCCGATTCTTGGGTATCGGTAACAGCGAGCAGCGTACTTAGAGCGTCACCGGAGGCCCGATCCACTTCGTCAATCACCAAACGTCCACCAACCTCGTTGTGGTGCCACGCTCGAATCGCCGGACCTTCACGCCACTCCCACCGGCCATTTCCGACCGGCATCCAGGTACCCGTAATTTCACCAGAGGTGAGGTCCTCCGTGCAGACCAACCGCTCGGCGACGCCCGTCACGGCGAGGCGTAATCCGGCGTAGGTCTTACCCGTGCCTGGGGGCCCGTAGAGCAATACCCGCTTCACCCCCGCCGCAAAAACATCCGCGACGTCCAACCAACATTGACCCACTTCTAAAGCGCCCATGCACTTCCTTTCGATTACAACGCAACGGTCGCCATCAATCGATCGAAGTAGAGCGAACAAGTGTTTGATTTTTTTGTGCAAAGCATCTACTATTGCGAACAACTGTTCGTGAAGGAGCTCCAATGGCCGAAGTACTCACCCCTATGCGTCGCGCAATCCTTGAATTCATCATGGCGTATCAGCGCGAAAAAGACTTTCCCCCAACGATTCGAGAAATTGCCACCAACGTGGGCCTGAGTTCCTCCGCCACGGTGAAGAATCACATCGACGTGCTGAAGAATGCTGGCTACATCGTCAGCGATCAGCACCGGGCTCGTACGCTCACGGTACGCCTCGACCCAATCGAGTCTGCGCCAGCGCCGCTCGCCTCAATCACGTCCATTCGTTCAATTCCGTACGTCGGCGACGTGGCTGCCGGAACGGGTGTGTTGGCCCAAGAAAACGAACACGAACTCATGTCGATTCCCGAACAGTTTGCTGGTCGCCACGAAAGCTTCGTTCTGAAGGTGCGCGGCGAGTCAATGGTCGAAGCCGGCATTCTGCCCGGTGACTTCATCGTCGTCGAGCGCCAGTCGCACGCCGATAAGGGCTCCATTGTCGTGGCGGGCATCCCCGGCGACGAGGCGACGGTGAAGCGCTACTTCCCCCAGGGGTCGCGAGTCGTATTGAAGCCAGAGAACGCCACTATGGAGCCAATGGAGTTTGACGCGAACGAAGTGACCATTTTTGGTCGCGTCGTCTCGGTCCTGCGCAGCTACTAGGCGTTAGGCGACCGATTCGCCGAGGTAAACCGCCCGTACGCGGGGGTCAACCAGCAACTTGTCCGCATCGTCGCTGAACACGATGTGTCCGTTTTCCATAACGTAACCACGGTCGGCGAGACGCAGCGCCTGGGATGCGTTCTGCTCCACTACGAATACCGTCGTACCACTGTCTCGAATCTCGCCAATGATGCGGAAAATCTGGTCGATAATCATTGGCGCCAGACCCATCGATGGCTCGTCAAGTAACAGCAGGCGAGGTTGCGACATGAGCGCACGGCCAATAGCCAACATCTGCTGCTCACCACCGGAGAGGTTGCCACCGTGCTGCTTACGACGATCCTTCAAAATGGGAAACATCGC
>CAIKBU010000071.1 GCA_903825765.1 uncultured Actinomycetes bacterium
AATGATGCCGAAGGCGAGCGGCAAAACGCCACCACCGATACCTTGAATAGCGCGGCCAATAATGAGCACGAGGACCGAGTGGGCCAGTGCGGCCACCAGGGAACCGAGCGCGAGTGACCCAAGAGCAACGACCATCATCCGCTCTTTGCCGACCATGTCACCCAAACGACCGAGTACGGGCGTAAAAATCGAGGCCGACAGGAGGTAGGCGGTCACGACCCAGGTGACCGTGTTCTGGGTGGAGTGGAGGTCGACTTGAATCGTGGTGAGGGCGGGGATCACCAGCGACTGGAGTAGGGCGTAGGCGGCGACGCCGAGTACGAGAACGGCGAACGTCACCTTGTACGAAGCGCGCTCGAGTGAGGGGGCCATGGGTCGTCCTTCGGTCACCGAAAGAGAGAAAGGGGGGTGACAGCCCTCACCCTACGACACCCACCTTTGGTCGGCACTGTTTGTGTACACCGTTGAAAAGATGTCACAACGCAAGGTCACGATGGAGATGAAAGAAAGCGAGCCACATGCCCAACGAAACCTTGTCATTCATCCAGTTAGACCGCGTCCTCGGCGTCGTTTTTGGCGGTGCCGTGGGCGACGTCCTCGGCGCCGGCTACGAATTTGCAGCGCCGCCGGAACCCGACGCCGTCACGCTGCGACCAGGCACCTTGACGGGCGAGCCAGCCGGACACTGGACGGACGACACGGCCATGGCGATTGGTGTCCTACGAGCCGCCGCACTACACCGCACGCTGGACTCGCCAGAAGCGCAGGCTGCCGCCGCACAAGAGTTTCTCGACTGGTACCGTTCGCACCCTCGCGACGTCGGCCTTCACACCCAGCGAGTCCTCGGGGCAACTGCATCCGCTTCGTCAATGGCGAATGAAGCGCTCGTTGCTCAAGGCCACGATCCCGACGCGGCAGGAAATGGTTCACTGATGCGCACTGGCCCTGTGTGCCCTCGGCGATGATGAACAAATTGCCCGAACGGCGCGAGCGGCATCGGCCCTGACCCATGCGCACCCCGACGCTCAGGACGCGTGCGTGTTGTGTTCAATTGCCATCGACCGCGCTGTTCGACTGGGATCACTTGAGGGGCCTCGAGCCGGCCTGCCCTTGTTGTCGCCGACGCAACGGGCGAAGTGGGAAGTCTGGATCGAGGAGGCTGAACAACAGGACCCTTCGACATTCTCTCCGAACGGGTACGTCGTGCGCGCCTTGCAAGCGGCCTGGTCGGCTATTCGCGCCACCCAGCACGAGCCTGATCACTTTGGCGCCGGACTGCGCCGAGCCATTGCTATCGGCGACGACACCGACACGGTGGCGGCGATTGCGGGAGCGCTCCTCGGGGCTCGGTACGGCGTTACCGCAATTCCCTTCGCCTGGCGGCACCGATTAGCGGGATGGCCTCGCGACGTGCGAGGCATTGATCTCGTGTCGCTCGCGATACTCGCCGCTCGTGGTGACGATGGGGATGGGTGGCCCTCCGTGTCATCGATGTCCTCGGCGTATCGCCGCTTTTCACCACGAGGGGTGACGTACCAGTTTGCGGTTGATGATGGCGTCATTTTTGGTGACTTTGACGCGCTCTCGTCGGTTTCGACTGACGCCGCTCTCTCGCTCTGTCGCATTGGTGTCGCTGACCGAAAGGGCAATGATCACCACCTCATTTGGTTGCTCGACCAGCCGGGCAACGCCGATGCGGGGCGCGTCCTCGCCGATACGGCCGACGCCATTGCCGAACTGCGAGAAGAGGGGAAGACGGTGTTTGTTCACTGCGTCCGGGCAGAGAGTCGAACTCCGACGGTCGCCATGGCGTGGCTCGTGCGACACTTCGGGTACGACGTCGAGAGCGCGATCACTGAGGTGCTCGCCACCATGCCCTCGGCGGCTCCCGACGAGAGCTTGCTCGCGGCCGTGTACAAACTCGGCTGAGGCTCGGCAGTGGGCTCGCTGCGGGGACGATTGCTCACCGCGGCTTCTGGTGGCAACCGAGCGGGCAACTCGCCCTACCCTAAGGTGAGTTTCATGAAGACGCTCATCATTGGTGGCAGTTCCTTCGTGGGACGAGCAATTGCCCTGGCCGCACTCGAGGCGGGTCACGACGTCACGGTGTTCAATCGGGGAGCGACCGCCACCGATTTGCCCAGCGACATACGGCGACTCGTTGGTGATCGCCGCCTTGACCTCAGTGCCCTAAATGGTCATTCCTTCGACACGACGATTGACGCCATTGCCTACCAACGTCGAGACGTGGAACTGCTCCATGACGCCCTCGGGGAGCGTGGTGGTCACTACCTGCAAATTTCTTCGATTTCGGCCTACGAAGAACCCAGTGCCGTGGGCGCCGACGAAAGCACGCCACTGCTCCAACTCGGTGATGGTGATCCGAACGCGGTGGTGACGAATGAAACCTACGGCGTCTTGAAGGCGGAGTGTGAGCGCGCCGCTGCCGAACGCTTTGGGAGCGAGATCGCGATTGTGCGACCGACCTACGTGATAGGTGGGCACGACAAGACCATGCGATTTCCCTACTGGGTTGCCCGCATGCAACGCGGTGGTCGCGTGGCCTTTCCCGGTCCCCGAGCCAACGCGCTGCAATGGATTGACGTGCGAGATCTGGGGGCATTTGTGGTGTCGCTCAGTGAACGCCGGTACGCGGGCGCCGTCAACGCGAATGGTCCAGTTGCCACATTCGGTGAGGTGGTGTCGCGCATTGCGGCTCACGTGGCGCCCGAGGGGACAACGCTGACAGAAATTGAAGCGAAGCGGGTACTGCAACTTGACCTGGGAGAAAAGTTTCCGCTCTGGACCGGCTTACTGAGTGAAACGATGCTTGCCATGAGCAACACCAAGGCTCACGCACTGGGGCTATCACTTCGGAGCCTCGAAGACGGCATTGACGATACGGCCGCCTGGTTTGGCGATCGACCATGGCCCGAACAGTGGCTAACGCCCGACGATGAACTGCGACTTCTCGCTTAACGGCAACCCATTGGTTCGACGAATGGGCGAAACAGGGCACCCTGATTGACCTGACTGTGTTCGACCGGTCACGTCAGAGTGGTGCGCGAGACGGGGCTGGCGACGTTCTTATGGTCCCTTTGGACGCAACGTGCGGGCTGTGTGCAGTTTTGACTGGTCCTCCCACCGAACTTGTTTGCTAAATTCCCCCGAACTTGTTAGGTAATTTGTCCCGAATCTGTTAGACTTTTGGCATGTTGAAAACCACAGTCGCATACCAGCGACGCATAGTCGACAACGAACTTGATGGGCTCGTCGAAGGTGGCATTGCCGCAATTTCACTGGAAGGGGCCAAGGCAACTGGAAAGAGCTTCACCGCAATGCAACGCGTGCAACGCACCATCTTTCTGGAGAGGGAAGTAGAGCGCAACCTTCTGATTGCTGATCCTGAGCGTATTCTGTCGCACGAATCGGTGCTGATCGACGAATGGCAATTAGTGCCATCGGTATGGGGCACTGTGCGGGCCGCAGTGAATTTAGGGGCCCACCCTGGACAGTTTTTCTTAACAGGATCCGCATCGGCGACCCATGCTGGTACCCACAGTGGGGCTGGCCGCATTGTCAAAGTACGAATGCGACCGATGACCTTGGAGGAGCGAGGTGTTGGCACTCCGAGCGTGTCACTTACCGAACTCCTTAGCGGAGCACGACCATCTATCAGCGGTGAAACCGACGTAACCCTCGGTGATTATGCGGACGAGATTCTCCGCTCGGGTTTTCCGGGCATTCGAAGTCTCGGTTCAGTAGCTCGTCAAGCGCAATTGGCTAGTTACGTTGACCGAGCACTTGATCACGACTTTGTTGAAGTCGGCGGTCGGAAAATACGAAACCCAATGGTTCTTCGCCGATGGATGACCGCCTACGCCGCCGCAACGTCAACAATCGCCACCTACGAAACGATTCGTGATGCGGCGTCGGGCGGCAGTAGCGACAAACCCAGCAGATTCTCCACCATTCCCTTTCGAGATGCGCTTGAAGCCCTCTTCCTTCTTGATTCAGTACCGGCATGGATGCCGACGCTCAGCCATCTCTCGGAATTGGCAACATCGCCAAAGCATCACCTGGTCGATCCCGCTTTGGCAGCAGAACTACTTGGACTAAGCGTCGATGCATTGCTTTCAGGGCGAGAGCGGCAAGGGCAAATTCGAGATGGCGCCTTTTTCGGCGCGCTGTTTGAGTCCCTCATAACGCTTAATGTGCGCGTCTACGCACAAGGTGCTAGCGCTCGAGTTGGCCATCTGCGACTCCATCGAGGTCAGCGAGAAATTGACCTAATCGTTGAGCATCGCGACGGTCGTGTCGTCGCAATGGAAGTCAAGTTGTCACCTACCGTTACCGACAACGACGTCAAGCATCTGCGGTGGCTTCAAGAAAAAATTGGATCTGACCTACTCGATGCAGTTGTCGTTACTACCGGGAAATACGCCTACCGGCGCGAGGATGGGATTGCAGTAGTCCCCGCCGCACTTCTTGGCCCCTAGTAAACAGGGTTGCTAGGCAATTTTTGGTGGGCGAGGCAGGACTAGCAGTGCCCCACGGGTCCGAAAGGACCGTTCAGGAGCTCCCAGGCTTGGTCCACGACTAGGATTGACGAAAAGATGCTATGATGCTTTTATGCCAAAGACACGAACAACCCTTACTATTGACGAAGACTTACTAACTGCAATCAAGGTGGAAGCTGCTCGTTCGGGCAAAGGTGACAGTCAAGTCATTGAAGAAGCACTGCGTCGAGATCTCGGTTTCGATCTTCTCGATGAAATATGGCAACGAGCGACACTCACTGAACAAGAGGCCATGAATTTGTCACGCGAAGCGCAAGAGGCAGCGCGTCACGCCCGGTCATAGCGAATGCGCGCCGTTCTCGATGTGAACGTGCTGGTTTCTGCACTTCTGTCTGCGCAGGGGGCGCCCGCACAACTTCTTCGAACTTGGCGACTCGGGGCCTTCGAACTCGTTGTGTCTGAGGAATTAGTAGGCGAGCTTGAAAGCACGTTGAGATACCCAAAGATTGTCAGCAGAATTACCACAACTGAATCTGAGGCGTTTATTTTGCTGTTGCGCCACCACGCAACGTGGTTTAGTACCAAGGGAATTGAACCTGTTGTGCGATCGCGTGATGCCAACGATGACTATCTCATTGCGCTCGCTCAGATCAGCCGGTCGCATCTCGTTAGTGGTGACAACGATCTGCTGGAGCTCGCGAACCAGATTCCCGTGATCCCACCAG
>CAIKBU010000072.1 GCA_903825765.1 uncultured Actinomycetes bacterium
ACGAAGACGAAGCTGTAGTTACTCGAGCTCAGTGAACCCGTCGCGGCCGTGATGGCGTAGGAGCCGGTGTCGGATCCTCGGCTGGCACCTGAGCTGAGATCTGGTGCACCCGAGAACGCATCGGCGGCGCTGTCGCCGTTGACTTCACCGGTGATGGTGGCCGTGAACGTGGGCAGTGACGTGTTGTAGATGGCGCTCTGGTCGTCAGCGGTGACGGTGAGAACGGCTTTGGTGATGGTCAACTGCGCAGTGGTGTGATTGCCGGTTGTCACGTAGAAGTCACCCGGGTCACTCCCGCCGGAGCACGTAATTGTCAACGGAGACGACGCCACGCCGACACCGATGGAGTAGTTGGCGGCTGCGCACGTGGCGGGTCCGCCACCCTGACTCCAGTCTGGCGTGATCACCGGACCGTTCCATGTTTCGCTGTGGTACGACCAGGTGTAGACCGGCGTGTCACCGTAGGTGACGCTCACGTTGTCGGGTACGACGTAAATCGTGGCCTGGGTGGTAGTGCCCGTGGAGGAACTGAATACGCCTACGCCGTTGGCGTTGATGGCGGCAATCCGGAAAAAGAACGTGGAGTCGTCACTGAGACCATAAATGGTGCACGAGCGAGCAGATGCGCCCACCTGACAGGCGTCGTGGAATCCGTACGTCGAACTGGCAGAAATCTGAATCTCGTAACCGGTAACCGGCAGGCCTCCATTGTCGCTCGCGCCCGAGCCGATGCCAGTTAACGTAATCGTCGCTTGTCGGTTGGTCGGAACGATGGTGGTGATCGTCGGGGCCGAGGTGGGCGTGGTCGTTGGCGTCCCACTCGCCACGAGCGAGTAGTTTCCGGTGCCGGCATCGTTGATGGCCGCGACCTCAAAGAGGTAGTTCGTACCGTTCGTGAGTCCCGAGACGAAGCACGTCGTGCTGGCCGAGGTTGCCGCATCCTTGCAGGTACCGCTCGTCGCAGTCGTCCAGTGCACACCATCGGTCGAGTACTCAACGTCGTAGCCGGTAATGCTCAGGCCGCCAGTGTTGATTGGAGCAGTCCAGTTGAGCGTGCTCTGGGCGTTTTCGTTCGAGCTCGCGGTCAGTCCGGTTGGTGATGCAGCGACACTCTGTGGTGCGGCAATTTGAATGATGTCACCCGAGGTCGCCGAACCGCGGCCACTCGGCTGCGTGGCCGTCGCCACCCAGACCTGGCCCGCCACCACGGCGATGCCGACAGGGCTCGATGACGTACCGGTGCTCTGGGCACCGACGACTGAGGCAGTCTTCCAGTCAATGTCGTAAATTTGGTTCGAACCTGCACAGGCCACCCAGATGTTGACGCCGTCCGAGGCAATAGCTGAGGGTTGGCTGCAGTTCGATTGCGAAGGGGCACTCAGGGCAATGGTCGACGCAACGACGCCAGTGGATGCGCTGATTTGCGTGACGGTACCCGAATCCTTATTGGCGACCCACACGTAGGTGCCGTCATCAGACAAGGCCCACGGCTTTGTACCCACTGAAACCAAGGTAGAAGCCCCCGACGGCAGGTCGACCTGGTCGACCTGATCTGAACCGGAGCACGCGACCCAGAGGGAAGAGGAGTCAGCGACCACGCCCACAGGACTACTGCACACGCTGTAGCCAGTGACGTAGGCACCGGTCGACGCGTCGAGCTCCGAGACCGTGTCGTTACCCCCATTGGTCACCCAGACGTGGGTACCATCGGAGAAAATGCCCGTTGGCGAGTTGAGTTGGCCAGCCGCGGCACTAATGGTGCGGACCACGTCGCCAGTTCCCGGCAAGGTGCCACCATTGACGAGGAGTTCGGTCACCGTTGAGTCACCCTGGTTGGCGACCCACGCGTGAATTCCGTCGGAATACACGGCAACTGGGTTGCTCCCGACATTGATTGTGGCATTGAGCACCGCACCGGTGTCGCTCAACTCGGTGACCGAGTTGCTGCTGGGGTTCGTGACCCAGACGGGGTCACCGTCCGCAGAGATTGAACCTGGTGCACTCGACGACGGGGTGCTAGTCACCGTAGTGGGAGTGTCTACCGTGACAGTTGTCGTCGCCACTGCACCCGTGCCAGCGTCAGTTGTGGCGTACACCGAGATGGTGTACGTCGTGCCATTGGCGAGACCCGTAATGGTGCAGGAAGTTCCCGTGGTCGTGCTGCAGGTGTGCCCATTGCCAGCGGATGCGGTGTAGCTAGAAATCGAGGAGCCACCGTTCGACGATGGAGCGGACCACGTGACGAGCGAACTGTGGAACTGCAATGAGGAAGCGACAAGATTCTGAGGGGCTGAGGCCGCAATTGCTGGTACCACGATCACGATTGAACCCGTGGAGCCAGTGAGGTTGCCATCACCGAGGTAGGTGGCGCTAAAGGTCACCGTGCCAGCGTGAGGTTCGGTAATTTGACAGCTCCCAAGACCGCCCGTAATGGTGGCGCTGCAACTACGAGCTCCATCAGTGACGGTCACGGAACCAGTCGCGGCGGACGGGCTCATCGAGATCGAAATGGTCGTTGCGTCGGGCCACGTCGTGGCCGAGGCAACGACGATGAGACTGCTCGACGCCTTCGTGATTGTCAACGTGGCCACCGCACTGAGGTCGAAGACGTAGTCCTGCGCCGAACCACCCAAGCAGGTGATTGTGAGCGGTGACGAGGAGACGGGACTTGACGTGGTGTAGGAGGCCGCCGAGCACGTCGGAGAAACAACCCCTGCTCGCGAAGCATCATCACCGTTTACGTAACCGGTGATGGAGGGCGCGGCGTAGACCGGCGTGCCACCGAAGGCGACGGTGGCGTTTGATGGTGTTACCGTCAGCGTGGCGGTCGAAATAGTGAAGCTCTGGGCTGATCCGTCAGCGGCGGCGTAGTTGCCATTGGCTGTTACGTGGGCCACCAGGGTGCAGGTGCCAGCGGCGACGTAGGAAACGACGTTGCCCGACACGGTGCACACACCAGTGGTCGACGAGGTCACTGTCGGGGTGGCCGTAGAGGACGTTGCGTAGGTGGCGGTGAAGGAAGAGCCGTAGGTGGCAGATGAGGGGATGTTCGCAACCGAGACCGTGGGGGTGGCGGTCGAAATAGTGAAGCTCTGGGCTGATCCGTCAGCGGCGGCGTAGTTGCCATTGGCTGTTACGTGGGCCACCAGGGTGCAGGTGCCAGCGGCGACGTAGGAAACGACGTTGCC
>CAIKBU010000073.1 GCA_903825765.1 uncultured Actinomycetes bacterium
AGCCTTTCGGGGAATCGAGCCGACTCGAACGACGGTCGACACCCCCGTTATTCAGGGGGCACCCGCTGTTCGGATCGACACACAGTTCATCATCGTGCCGATTCTTCGCGCGGGCCTCGGCATGACACCGGCCGTGCAAGAGGTACTCCCGGTGCACCGCGTGTGTCTGGTTGGCTTACGGCGAAACGAGGAAACGCTCAAGGCCGACCTGTACCTCGACGGACTGCCGAAGGACCTTGAGGGAGCCCCCGTTGTCTTGTGCGACCCAATGCTCGCCACCGGAGGATCATTGGTACAGGTACTCGACATGCTGCGCTCTCGCAACGCTGGGACGATTACGGCACTGTGCCTCATTGCGGCGCAACCCGGCGTCGACGTCGTCCGAGCGGCGCACCCCGATGTGCAGATTGTGGCCGCGGCGCTCGACGCTGAGCTCACCGACGTGGGGTACATCACCCCGGGCCTCGGTGACGCCGGTGACCGTCTCTTCGGGGCGCCGGTTCGCTAACGTTGGCGCCAGTGCAGTATTCGACTAGTACCTCGGTGACGTATGTCCACACCCGCCAGTCCCACTGACCAGCGCGACGTTGCGGCGTGGGTACCACGACTCTGTCTCGGTGTCGTTGCGCTTCTCATACTTTTTACCGTTGGAGGACCGATGGCGCTCTTCAATGGGCGTCTCCCCTACACCAGTGACTTCACGGGCCACACGTGGTGGCTCGCTGCCTTTCGCGATGCCCTTTGGCACGGACACCCCCTGGGGTGGAACAGTCAAATCAACAATGGCTATCTCTTTGGCTACACCTACTTTCCTTTACCGGCGCTGATCGTCGCGGTGCTGGGGGTCGTCGTTCCGGTCGCTCTCGCGATCAAGCTCATGGTGGTGGCGGCATTGGTAAGTCTGCCCTTCGGTGTCGGACAGCTCTGCAAGGGCCTTGGCGCGTCGCGACGAGTGCAAGCGTTGGCTATCGCCGCTTCACCGCTGGCGCTTCTTAGTAACCACCCGATCACCATTGGTGGCTCGATATTCGACACGATGCGCGGCGAGTTCTCGATGGCCCTGGCCATTGGCTGTGGACTCTGTTTCCTTGGCGAGTGGGCTGCCCTCTCGCGCGGTGCTGGTCGCTGGTGGGTCGCCGGACTGTGGTTCGCCGCCACGCTCGAGTCCCACGTCCAGGGCGCACTCGCCACGGGCATTGTGGCACTCTGCTTTGTCGGGGTGTCGTGGCGAACCCGTGTCACGGTGCAACGAGGACTCGCCGCACTCGTCTTCGCCGCGGGACTCAGTGCGTGGTGGTGGATGCCCGCGGTGAGCGTCTCAACGCAGACGCTGGGCGACGTTAATCCGACCTTCCACAGTGTGGGCGCGTTCCTCATGAATTCACAGTCGGGCTACGTCGTCGTGCTGGGTGTGCTTGGACTGACCATCGCCCTCTGGCGTCACCGAAGTGGAGCGAATGCACTGGCGTGTGCGGTCGTGGTGCTTGCTCCAACGCTCCTCATACCCCTCAAAATCTTTACCGCCGGCCGCGTCTATCCCATCGTGTTTTGGTTGGCGGTCGTGGGGAGCGCCTTCTTATTGGACGAAGTCTGGTCGGTGCTCCTCGCTCGCCTAAAGGGACGCCTGGTGGGTGCCGTCGGACTCTTCGTGGTGCTCATCGCGTCGGTCGCGACGCCGTTGTCGATTCCTGGCAATCGCGAGACTGCGACGTCGGTTGACCAGCGGACCTTCGCCGGTATCGAGGCCTACAAGGGTGCGGCGTCACTTCGAGCATTGACCGCGACCCTCGAGTCCCTTCCGGCGGGCCGAGTAATGGTCGAAACGCCCGCGAATTACGCATCACAATTCGGAGACTGGTCGTGGGCGAACGTACTTCCACTGTGGACGCACGGGCACGACACGTCGCCGAGTGGACTCTACGTCAATGCCTCGCAATCCTCGATCGGCATCGAATACGCGCTCGAAAACCTGTCACCTTCAATTTATTTCCCCGTGATTTCCTGGCAACCTTCGCCGTCGCCCGAAAGTCCTCAGGCCGGAGTTAATCAACTGCGTGTCCTCGGTGTCCGCTACTTCGTGGTGACCACTCCTGCCCTGCACCGTCTGTTTGCGTCGCTCCGAGGAGTGCGGTTGGCGGCCGTAACGACCTCACCGTCGCAGGCAACGACCGCTGAGTCGTTCTCAGCATCGAACACGTCGAACACCTTCTGGGTCTACCGCATTGAGCACTCCGCAATCGTGTCGGGGGTGAGCGCACTGGTGCCGATGGCAACACTCTCCACCCAGCCGTACGCCGTGTCTATGACGAAGTATCTCGACGAGGTCGGGATTAATCCCTCGGCGGTCACGCCGGTGGTGGGCCTAGGTCATCCCTACAACGGACCCGACGCTGTGGTGAGCGACGTGTCAATCAGCGATTCACGAATCTCGTTTCACGTTGACCGAGTGGGGGAGCCGGTCGTCATCCGTGAAAGTTACTCACCGCTGTGGCGCGTCACCGGCGGACGCCTCTACCAAGCGCAGCCGAACGAAATGCTGGTGTGGCCAACGTCGACTGCGGTAACGATGGCCTTCACACCACCAGTAACCCAGACGATGGGACTGTGCGTTACCGTCCTGAGTGTGCTGGGGATCGCCCTCGTAGGCGCGACGGCCCTCCGACGTCGTCGGGCGGCCGACGAGGACTAGATTCCAATGTCCTCGTGCCAGAGTTCGGGGTGAGCGTGGATAAACGTACTGAGTAGTTCGGTGCAGTCGGCGTCGTTTAACACAATGACCTCAACGCCGAGTGCCGCGAGCCAGTCGTGCCCACCGACGAAGTTGGTCGCCTCACCAATCACCACGGCGCCGATGTTGAACTGTCGCACGAGGCCACTGCAGTACCAGCAGGGCGAGAGGGTGGTCACCATCACGGTGTC
>CAIKBU010000074.1 GCA_903825765.1 uncultured Actinomycetes bacterium
TGCGGGGTGAACACGTCTGGATAGGTATCAATCCACACTCGCAGTGTGGCGAGCGGTGGGGGTTTAATACGAACGTTCGCGGAACTGTCCCAAATCAGATTTCCCTTGAAGAGAGACGACGCCCATATCGCCAAGGGTCGCCACTGCGGCTGCGCTTCGAGGCTCACCATTTCGGCCTCAAGAACAAAGCCGGCAATTCGAAGTGACTGCGCCATTCGCAGATACGGCCTGAAGGCCGTCACGTAGCTGTGAAACCACTGCGAGACGTTGCTCGGCTTTATGGTCCCTCGCCACGACGTACCGAGACTTGACTGATTCAATAATGGCTTCAGAGTGATCTTCAGATGCGTCGCGGCCAGACCCTTGATGACAGCGGCAACTTGTGCTGGGGTCGGCGATGACCCTCCCTGCGACGTCGCGCTCCGACCAAAGTACACGTTGCTCGCCGTCGCCGAAGGAGTGTAGAACGGAATAACCAGGCACACACTGGTCGCACCAATCGAGCGAAGAAAAACCGATTCACTCTGACCCAATTGCGTCAACTTGCTCAGTGAAGGGACCCAACTTCCCCCGTAGAATTCGAGATTGATACCTTTTTCGGCGAAGTGAAAGGTGGCGGCATTTGCATGCGAAAGGGGAAAGCAGAATGACGCGACGGCGACGACGGTCGCGATTTTGCTACGCAATCCCTTCATTTTGTCTGTCACCTTCATAGTCACAGCATAAATGCAAACGCCGGACGTTTTACAGTTTCTACGAGCTGCACGTCATCACCCTACCAAAGGAGGCCCACGTTGCACGTCACGCAACATCGCGCCAGCCGTTTGAGCCATGCCCACGGGTAGTGGCGTCAGTTCCAATTGATCAAGGTGCGGCCACACGATCGAACGAAACGTCAAGGTCCGCACCTGCACCGCGCTCAGAGGACTTTGCCCCATAATTATGCCCAGGCCTCGCTTGAAGATTGAACGCGCGTTATGCAGCAACACCCCGATAGGCACCGGTTGCTGGGAGGCCAGAATCTTGACCGTCACCGTCGCACCAGTAGCAGCATGAACAATCAGTGCTTGATCGACGCACGCACGCTCGAGCGCGCGCATGGTCGCATCAGAGTTATCGGGTCCACAGTCGTGGACGAGTACTACTTCGCTAACGTGAAAACAGTGTCCATCTTTCGTTGTGGTCGGTGCCGTTAAGGTGGCGAGCTCGTCCACCACTGTGGTCAATGTCCGCTCCCCTAGTTACACCGGAATCACAATTGAGAGCGAGTGCATAGTAGTCACAGTACTATTCTCCACCATTTTCTAACTACCGAAGTGAAGAAAGAAAGGGAGGGGGATGTCGAAAAAGCCCAAACCCTGCGCGCTCGGGCGAACGCTCGACATTCCCGGCGAAAGAAACTGAGGGCTGGCGAGCGACGGTACTAGGTCCATAGCGAGAAAGGCATTCGAACCCCAGTAGTAAGGCGAATGGTACAGCCCGTCATCACTCGGCACACTCGTCACCCCATCGACATGGGTTATCAGTCGCGGAGCGGTCCGCACGGCGGTCACGAGTTGCTGTTGGTAGTGACGAAAGCCCAATGAGTAACTACCCACCGAGATCAGCATTACCACGCCAATTCCAAGTGTTGCGACACGAAAGGCACGGGGCATTGACGTGGGAAATCGACGACTACCCAGGATTTCAAATGCAATCAGCGCCACCAGCACAACGGCGACCTGTTCACGAACATCAAAACTCGTTTTAATATGTTCTCGACCAATCACCACAAATACGCCCAGACCAATCGCTACCACGGCCCACGAGAAACGGCTGTCTCGATAGCGCCCCAGCGCAAGGAGGGTCGTCACGAGTCCCAGCAGAACGGTGACACCCGTGAATTTCAGCGAAGCACCACTGGCATACGCAAGGTCGCCACCCTGGTTGGTCAAGATGCCGATGGCTCCCATCACGGCGGCGCCCGCAAACGCCACGGCGGCAAATCCACAGGTGTAACGCAATGGTGACGTCTTTGTACGCGCCTGGCGATACGTCCACCACAGCAGTGCCAACAACGTGGGCCCCAAGACCACCATCATCGGGTACGAAAATATGGTGCATGCCGAAAGCACCACGAGTCGCCAACGGGCACGAGCCGTCGTGAGGCCGGCAAAGAGCTGCGCCGCGCTCCCCGCTACCAGACCATACGCGAGGTTGTATTCACCAATGATGAAGCCAGACGAGAGGCCATAGATGGCGAAGAAGGCAAGGACGAAGTACCAAAACATGTGGTGCTTGCGCACCAGTACCAGGGCCATCACCCAAAGGAGCAGCGGCTCGAGAACGAGAGACGCCGTCCAAATCAATTGCAGCGCCGCCATTTGGTGGACGTGGAAATGGAGTGCGAGCAGCAGCGGCTCCTGGTTCGCGTATTGCGAGAACGTTCGACCACTCGAAATAATGAGGTGCGATTGCGTCTGAAGCAAGCGGTTGAAGATGTAGCCACCGTCCGCAAATAGCCCAATACCGCCAACAATTTGGATAGTCCCGAGCAAGGCGATGACGACAAAGACCGAAGTCCGGAACCAACGTTCTGCGGTAGGTCGCTGACTATCGACCTGTGGTGGCCGAGCTGCGGCACTCGAGGACTGAACCTGAGGAATGAAGTCCAAACGCTCAATGGGGCCGATGGGCGACGACTCATCACTGTGCCGGGCAGCCTCGGCGAGCGCCCGACGGTAGGCAGCGGTATAGCGATGCGACCTCACGTCATCGCCGCCTGCCATACTCACTTCCCACCCGTAGCGGAGCGTTTCTCGTCGCACCCGGACCGCGTAGAGAACCAGACCGACGGTGGCGAGAGCCAGAAGAACATCGAGTCGTCGCCACCACTTCGAAGGTGCAATGGTCGCATACCCCGTTGCAGCTTGTTCGACACGATTCGTCGAAGAGTCGATGGTGATGCCCTGAACTGACATTCGATTATGCGCAATAACGTTGCCGGTCGTTGGCCCCTGCTCCTGACCGTTTCCACTGATACCGATGCGATTGTTCGTGATTGTGTTGTTTTCGATCGAAGTGCCGAAGAGTAGTGAACTTAAAAATATGCCATCGCCACGATTATGCGACAGGTGGTTCGAGGTGATGACCAGCAATCCCGCGCCTCCCCACGCCAACACACCGCTGGCACCGTTCGAAGAAATCTCGTTGTGGGATACCGTGTCGTGGAAACTGAAGTAGTCGACAAGAACGCCATCTGATTGGTTCTGGGTGATGACGTTGCGGTCAATCGAGGCGTTGTCGGAACGCTTCGCGATCAGAACACCAATCCCCGTGGACTGACGAATCGTGGAGTGCGAGATCGTGAAATTGGGAGCTGCCTCTGCCGATACCCCCACGTAGTTACCGGTGATCAACGAAGACGTCAGCGAGCCAGTGGCGCCATTGGACCACGTAAGGCCGCTCGAGTTACTCCAGTCCCAGCCGAGGTCGATGATTCGAGCATGTGACACGCGCACATCAGCACCGTTGGCAAAATCAACGAACGGGCGATAGATCGCCGCGGATGTCCAGACCGGGGCGTGCGGTACCTGGATAGTGATGCCTCGAATGACCGACACCCCAGCACCTGAGAGCGCAAAATAAACCCCGGGTTGGTCAATCAAATTGATCGCCATCACCTCAGGGGCACGCAGGTCAACCACCGCTCCCTGTTCAATTAAGAGTCCGGCTCGTACATTAAAGACTCCGGGGGACGTCTCTGACAGCCAACTCGGTCGGTGGAGTGCTTTCGTTAGCGTGCTCAGGTTGATGACATAGTGCCCCTTGATGAGTGGCACCTTGAGCGCTACGACGGCACGCAGTTGCCCACCCTCAAAGAGTTCGGCGAAATTACCCGTGACGTCGATGAAGCGAACACGTGCGGAGTGCGTGGCTCGATGGTCATGGTGAAGAACGAGACCCGCGAGTGAAGCGGCAAAGGGTGCCGGCGAAGCGCTCAGCGACGGTGTCGGCTGGTCGTGAAAGGCCTTCACGGCGTAGACCTGCCGACCACCCCACGTGGCGACCCACAGACAGCTGACCGACAAGAGCGCGACCGCGGTCAGCGCCGAAATCTTTGAACTTCGTCGGCGAACTTCAAAACTGAATGGCGTAGTGACCTCGTTGCTCATTGCAGTACTGGCTGTTCTTTTGCGATGACCTCAAAGCCACCAGGGTCTCCCTTGAGAACGCACTGAATCTGCACCAAGGTCGAGAGCGCCGAGGTTACGGGAGCGAGTAACGCGGCTCCTAAAGCGCCACGCACACGCTTGGCCACGGTGGCGCCAGTCTCGCTGGCTCCAATCCAGCCCGCCATCGCGAACATGATCAAATACAAAATGAGGGATGCCACAACTTCTTGTGTCAGCACTCGCGGGGCCTTCAAGTCACCGGTGGGGCTCAACACAATGCCAATTGTCACCAAAATTTGAACTGCCAAACCGATAATCCAACGAGTTGCAATGATTCCCGCCGCGAGCGGCGGCAGGAGCCCGCTTCGCAAGGCATAGAGGTTGCCCCAAATCCAACGACGCCGCTGCTTTACAAAGTCTGACCAACTCCACGGTGAGGACACCTGGATAACGGAATAGACGAAGCCAAACCGTAACCCACGCTCAACAGAATTTTGTCCCACCGTGAGATCTTCTGACGCGTTAACGGGATAGTTCCAGGTCACGACTGACTCGGCCGAACCACGAAGAGTGAGTCCCTCGCCGTGCACCCAGATTGGATGGCCAATTCCTTGCCAAAATGCGCACTCTTGCAGGCACGCCAGCGTTCGCAAATCGTCCATATGGCTCAGGAAGCGACCGTATTGCTTTCGTGGCGCAAGCACGCCTTCACACACGTCGTAGTCGGCCCCAAACACGTCAATGAAATATTGCCTCGTCGGTAGTGAATCATCATCGAGCATGATGATTTTCACGTCGTGGCGATTGAGTCCCCTCGCGGCGCGCACGCGCCGCGAATACTCCTGCGCCCGTGCTTTGTAGTGAGAGAGGGCGGTAAAGGATGCGGGCACCACAATGACTTCGTCGGCACCGTCGTAGTGGTTAACGACCCCAGGTTCAACCACCACCCAGAATTGGTAGGGAAAGGGCAGGTTATACGAGCGCACACCTCGGATGATTTCATTCACCGTCTCGTAGTTACCGATAGTGGTCACCTGAATAATTGCTTGTGTCGCCCCCGACGTACCCATGTAGCGACGACGAGTGACCACGTACCGGACAAAACCCAGAACCATAGTGGTGAAAAGGAAGAGGGGGAAAAGCCAAAAAACGAGGAGCAGAGTTCCCACGGTTAGAGGCCCTGAAGTACTGCGAGAGAATTGTTAATTTCACGCACGGCCCGCAACACTGACGCAGCGTTACCTTGCCTTTCAGCGAATGCGATGAGGCCATCGAGATCCTTTGGCAAGCAATTACCGCCAAATGGGAAGCCACCCTTTGTGCCGTAGTCGATGTTGGTACTGGCCTCCGCTGACCGCACCACGACGTTGGCGATCTTGTCCCCGTCGAGTCCAATGGACGCAGCCAGTACATACAGCTCATTGAAGAAACTGATTTTGGCGGCGTTAAAGCAGTTATGCGCAATCTTGACGAGTTCGGAGCTCGCCGTGTCTTCAAATACCCGAATCTCGCCGCCCAGTGAACCAAAAACATTCTCGAGTCGCGAGCGCACCTCGGGGAGGGGCGAGCCAATTACCGTCATCGTCGGGTGTAGCGCGTCCTCGAGGGCGGTGGCTTGGCGAAGAAATTCGGGGACGGATGCTACGTGGGCCTTGGCACTCGAACCTTCAAGGATGGATTGCAACAGGGGCGCCACCACCTCATCACAGGTCTGCGGGGCTACCGTCGACCGAACCACCACTATGTGCTCACCACCCCGAGTCTTGATTGCCTCAGCGGTGGTGCGAACCGCCTCGCGGAGGTACGACAGGTCGTAGGCAGCGTCCACTGACGGGGTCGGAACACTCAGCGCAATGATGGTGCGGTCATTGTCCAATTCGAGGGTTGTGGAACTCTCAAACCCAGCGTCAGTGAGCTCGGCGCAGCGTTCAGCCCGGGTATCCACAAAGGAAACACGGTGCCCACTCCCCAGAAGTGCTCGACCTGAGGCGAAGCCCACCACGCCGGCCCCTACGACAAAAATTCTCTCGGTCATCAGAGCCTTCGATTTTTAGACATGTGTTCCAATCATAGCGTATTGGGGGAAAGCACTTCACCAGTAGTTCAAACGTTGACACGTGTTTACGACCGCATTTCGACGTCGGTCGGTGACGGTGCTCTCAGTACCTGCTGGGGTTGCGAAGTATCTGCTTCACGGTGTTGATGGGTCGCCACCACGAGGTCCGAAAGAGGTGCGGCGGCGGCACGGGCGTCGTACGACCAGTGACTTCATCGACGAAGCACGTTTGCCTCCACACGGAGGGTTGCGGAGCAGGTCAATTCTGCTCACCTACGTGAGTTGCGTGAGGGTGTCGTGTGTGGTGAGATAGTCAAGTGCACATAATTGTTGTCGGCTGTGGCCGTGTTGGTTCGGGGCTCGCGATGCAGTTGTCTGAAGAGGGCCA
>CAIKBU010000075.1 GCA_903825765.1 uncultured Actinomycetes bacterium
TGCCTACTTTTTTGGGCACTCGTGGTTGAATCGCTTACCCGACAAAGCTCACGAAGTTCGACTGCGCAAGGTCGTCACCTGCACGGTAGCGGTACGCCATGAGGGGGTGACCCTCGCGGGCGGCGCTGTAGTCAACGCAGACAGCGCGAGCCCCTATGAGCACCGGCTCACCAGTGCGCCAGTAGTGACCGAAGAAGACGGGCTGGGCCGTGGCCGGGTAGAGCAGGCTGGGATCGAGCGCGAGATCGATGTCCGGGAGCTGTAATTCGCCCTGCTTGTTCAGGGGGATATCGGCAAGCTCCCGAAGCCGGGTTTCGCCCGACAGCCACCAGCGCAGTCGAGCGTCGGTGCGGTAGTTCTCGTCCTTGTCGTAGAAGCCGCCGTAGTTGCCAACCGGAATTTCGGGGCCCTTCAACACCATCTCGATGGCGGCATTGAGTGCCGGGGTCGTGCCAAAGGCATCGTAGGCGGCGTAAATGGCCTCAAGGGTGGTGAGTCCCTCGGCAAGGCCAGCCGCCTTTAGAACGTCAATCGATGGCTGGTGCCAGCAGGCGTGGACTACTCGGAGGTCGTCGAGTTCGAGAAAGAGGGGGAGCGTCGTGAACCACGCAATGATCTCGCGGTGCTCGGGTGAGCCAAACGGAATCTGCTGCAAGAAATCCTTGTGCTGCTTGAGATTCTTTGGCCCCCACGGTCCGTCGTGGGGCCGGAGATAGTCCGTGCCCTCGGGGTGAGGGGTGGCGTAGCCGATTGCATTGAACTCGTGGTTTCCCGCGACGGCGAGTGCCCCGCCCTTCTCCACCATGGGCCGGACTATTTGGTAGACCTCCCATTGCTGGCTGCCGCGGTCGATGAAGTCGCCGACGAAGACGGCGGTATTGGTCTCGTGACGGAACACACCATCGACGTCGGGCTTGTACCCCAGTGTGTTGAGGAGTCCCCGGAGTTTTCCGGCCTCGCCGTGAATATCGCCAATGATGTCGTACGTCGTCATGAATTCCCTTCGCTGCCGATGAACATCACCGACAGTTCAAGAGTACGTAGGGCGTGTGACAGCGCCCTTGACGAAGCGACGACGACGGTGCTTGCCTCGGGTAAAGAGCGATCGACATTCGCCGTAGATGACCCGTGGTGCAATATGGATGTTGCGCACCAGGAGTCCAGTGATCTGGATGAGTGACCAGGCCAGGAATGCAGTGCCCTTGATGAGTGACCAGGCCAGCCAAAAGACTGGCTGCATAATCAACCAGTCAATGACGATGCCGATCCACCACCCCTGCACAAGGTTGTCAGCTCCGTTGGCGATGATGTACGTCAGATCCACGAGTGGCCTTAATGCGAACCAGGTAACCCCCCAGAGAGGCAACGTAATCCACCACCGCTTCGGTAGTCGATCGCTCAAGGCGCCGACACCAGAACCGACGGTGAAGCCGACGCCGAGCAGATAGAAATGGGTGTAGAAGAACATCATGTGGTGAACGAGAGCGCTGATCGCCGAGAGTGGAAAGGCGGAGAGTGATCCTTGAGGCATCATGTCAAAGCCATAAGAGAGGAACGCCGCAACGGCCGTGAGGGCGCCCGTCACGAAAAGGATGCGACGCCTCAAGACCCAGCTCTTTGTCTTCGTTGTCATTCGTGTTCCCCCTGGTGGAAGTCATCATCGTCGTAGTTGACGTACCGGTTTTCGGCCATAAAGTCCATGTAACTATCGAGTTCCTGGTCGTCATTGGCGAGGAGGTCGAGCGCGACTGATAGTCCGTCCATGGAGAGTGCACTGATGATCAGGCGTCCGTGCGCGGTGTCGCAGTTGGTGTCATTGCACGTCCACTCGCGAAGGAGAAACCGAGTTTCGGTGGGCTGGTGCTCAAAGATTGAGACGAGGTCGTTATCAAGGTCGGACAGCCGTTGTCGGAGGATCACGTCACTGCGCGAATGAAACAGCAGGCGCATGGCCTCAAGGTCGACGGCGTCGGCCACGTACGAGTACTGACCATGATTGTTCATGGCTTCATTCATCGCCTCGTGGGCGTAACTCAGGGGATTCTGGGTCAATCTAGGCATTGGGGGCTCCCGACTCGCCGGCGGCCGCGACGTCGACCTCGTCGTCCAGAGCTAAGAGTGACGCAACGACATCGACGACTTCGTCCCAGGTTGGGGCACCGACGCAGGCCACGGCTCCTTCAGTTCCCTCTTCGTCATTCACGAAGCGCTCGAGTAAAACGAGGGCGTTGCCGCACTGGTAGAGAGCCGTCAGTTCGCGCCCGTACTGGAACCACCCGAGCAGTGAGACGTCGTCCAACGTTGAAAAAAGACCCTGGACGCGGGAGTAGTCGCTGATCTTGCGCGCATCGGTGAAGCCCGCACTCTGCGCGTTGAAGACCTTCCAAAGGCGGTGTCGACCAGCCCATTCGGTTTGCATTGGGTTACTTGACTTCCTCGACATCGCGCTCCTGACTCAGTGGTGATTACAGCTGGTCAACAAACCTACGAGAGGCCTGTGACACTGACGTTCGGCACCCTCGGCCCATGGGTGCTACGAATGTTGCTCTCTTCTAGTATGCCGGTGTCCGATGAGTTAGAGCCCCGAAGGTTCACGAATCAAACGAATGACCCGTGCGACGTCGATGTGGTTGTGCTCGAACCACGCCTGCTGGCGCTGCAGGTCGGCGGCAAATGTCGCAGGATCGAGACCATGTCGCCGATAGTGGGCGCGCAGAGCGTCTCGGGCGTAGGCGATGGCGGCAATGGGCCGAGCCTGTCGAATTGCGTCGAGCGCTTCGACGACATCCCATCCGTCCTCAAGCATCATGGCGTACGCCATCGAGGGTCCACGATTAATGCCCATGTGGCAGTGGACGAGGAGTCGGGGGCTACCGGCAGCTTTTGCCTCGTACAGAGCCGCAATGCCCTCATCGAACCACGCATCACTCTGTGCGCCACCATTATCGTGCGTACCGAGGTAGTGGTAGCGAATCGCCGGGGCGTGCTGGAAGAGTACGTCTTCGTCGGACCATTCCTCTCGGAGGTCGACCACGTCAGTGATATCCGATAGCTGCCACTCACGAATCTGAGCGAGTGCACCACGTTCGTCGTTCGATAGGCCACCCGAGATGTTGAGCCAATCAGTCACGGGGCACAGTCGTCGGTGCCACGCACGCAGTTGCTGGTCGTCCGAGGTCATCATTGATCGTCCTCGGTGACGTGAACGGCCTGACGAATGTAGGTCGGCGTGAAGACAATGACCGAGGCGACCTCCAGTCGCTCAAAGTCCTCGGTCTTTACGATGCTCCCGTCACGGAGTGTCGCGTCAACGGCGAATGACCACGTCGTTTCGGCGACCTGAGCAAGCTCACGCAACGTGGACTCGCCAATGGCCTCGCAGTCCACGGACTCAGCCGTGGCGAGTGGGTGGTCTGCGAAATCGGGGAGGAACAAGGTGATGGCGGCGAACAAGGCGTCGCGGACGAGCTCCGGTGCGATACCGAGCCATCGCCGAGTTGGCACGGAGTCCCGATACGAGCGAATCTCAAAGGCGATGGTCGATCCTTCGTAGACGTCGATCTGGTCGAGGGGATTGTAATCCCGGTCGTAGGGGTGGCGGTTCCCGAGAACCACCGTGGCGGTGAGACTACTCATACGTCACGCTTCTTTCTTTTGACAGTTGGTGAAACAAGAGATAAGGGGCGAGGGCGAGCCTCGATGGTCGAAATGAATCGGTAGCCATCGACGGCGTAGAGCTGTAGGTCACCCTTTTGCCAGACCAGTTCGGAGAATGGCCCACTGTTATGGGCGTACCAACTCACGAGAGTGGTCGCCACGTCAATGGCGTCGATGTCGTCGTTCGCCCAGATGTTGAACTTTCGGCGGTGCCGCTCGTACCGTCCTTTCACGACGTACCCCCTGCGAACAGGGGGCGAGCCATTGAATCGAGTGCCCTTACGACGAAAGGGGAGAATCACCGCATCAGTCGTCAAGGCGGTCCCCCGTTCCCTCGGCAACGTGAACGCGAAAGGTCGCTCGAACATCGTCGGCCGTCATCCCGGCTGATCCAGATGCTGGCCAGGTCGAGACAGTGACCTCGTTATTGGGCGATTCTCGCAACACGGTATAAATCGCCGCATTCATAGTGCTGGCCATTGACGTGAAGTCCTCGGTGGTTAGGGCGTGAATCCACCAATTGGGATTGTATCCATACGACGGCTCGTTGAAGCCCAGTGCCTGAAGGGCGTCTTCATCGTCGGGCTGGAGTGCGATGGCACCACCGATATTGAGATTCGAGATGACTTCAGCCATCACGTCACCCTCGGCGTCCACGAAGAACTGGACGTAGCGGCAATCGCTGAATTCAGCCAGGGCAATGAGCGATCGTCCATCAGCGCGCATGGCGCTGAGGAGCTCAATTAGGTTGCCGGTCAAGGAACCGACGGTGGTGATGCGGCCGGCTCCGTAGCCGGTTAGTTCGATGTGCTTTTTCATATATCAACCGTAAATGACGGCTGTGACACAACGCGTGGGGACGCCTTCGTCAGCGCCGCTTCTGGGTTTGTGTGAATCGTGCCGGGTTCGCTGGAGACTAAATCCTCTGAGGGGATGTCTACATGTCAGGTGCAACTCGGCCTTGCTTCACTAGGGGTTACCCATGGTGTCGACGTGCAATCTCTTGCCCGGATCACGAGTCACGGCGGCTACCGCGATAGAGGACCTCTCCGAAAGGATTTCGTGCCTGTCGCACGTCCCCCTCAAGAGCCAATGGCTAGACCATTGGCTGGCGACTTTCCCTGGCCAATGACAATAACGAGCCCTTGATTAGGACTTCAGTGGGCCGCCTGGGTCTCGATCCCAGCACCTTGGGACCCCAAACGGGAGGTCCACAGACGTCCAGGTGAGTCCATAAGTCCTGGTCAGGGGCTTGCGATTTCCTCAGACGTCCACGGAAGTCCACCAAGAATCACTCCATTGGCTACACAATTGGCTACATAGAGACGATGTCGGAGGCGCAGAGGATGTCTCATATGTCGGAACGGAGGAGTGGCTCCCCCGGAAGTCGCAGTGAGCTCGATCGCAGAGGCAAGAACTGAAACTCAGTTCGCCAGCCTGTACATCCCTCGGTCTACTCAGATCAGGTCTGGATAGCGAACTGCGTGGTTGGCTGGCGCATTGACGCACATCGCTGAAACGATGTGCGTGCGAATAGTTGACTCCTTCGCTGAAGTTCCCGCGATTCGACTTCCAGGACGATGTCTTCGAGCTTGAAGACATCGCGTCCGTGCCGTTGCACGAGAGCATGCATCGCCGCAAGAACATCATCCCTACA
>CAIKBU010000076.1 GCA_903825765.1 uncultured Actinomycetes bacterium
TCGGGGTCGACACCCATGCAGTTGGCACGAGACTGCCAGCCGCGGTCTTCGGCGTCGGCAATCAAATTCACGATTTCCATGCTGTACTCCTCGCTATGGGCAGCTCCGCACTACCCATGTAATTACAACCGTGTCATTGTGTCTGAGTTCGTGAAAAAATGCAAATCGAGAGGTGGCGAACGAGGAACTTTAACGAGCAGTTCACGGCGGCTTGGTGGTCGGGTGCCCTCAACGTTCTACGCTGGGGACATGTCATCACCACTCGCGGAACTTACTTACGAAGGCTTGTCCAATGATCTCGTTCGCTACCGCGACGATGAACTTGACGCCACTATCGCCACCATCGTGGCCGAGGCCATTAATGGCGACGACCTCGATGGTTTTCGTCGCTCACTCGATGACGGCGATAGGGACCTGTTGACCACCTTCGCACGCCGTCGCATTGTCGCAAGTCTTCGCACGTCGAGCCACGACGCACTCGCGCAGGCGTACGACGCGTACGCCGTACTGACCCAGCTCAGCGAAGGAGAACTCAACGCCTGGTTCAAGGGTGGCCTCCTGGTGGCGAGGGCCTGCGCGATGGAGACGGACATCCTGCGCGACCGATTCGTGGCCGTGGCAACAAGACCGAGTGCCGAGATGGCGAGTGTTGTCTTTGCCTCCGCCGACCGGCTCGACCACTTCGCCCAGTGCTACCTCGTCGAGACTGACACCCGATACGGCAAAGGCCTACTCAACACCGCCGTTGACCGAGACCAACCCAGTGACCAGGGCATCGGGGCGCTGACCGGCGCCATCCCCGACCTCAATCCATTCCGGTCGGGGTACGACACCGCGGGTCGGGTGGCGAGCCTCGCCGCCGCGCTGGCTGATGCCTTCGACGCCCAGGACGACCACGCCTCCGAAGCACTTCGTCACGACCGACTGGTGGCGAGTTCGTTCGACATTGTCACCAGCGGTTCGTTCCTCGAAACGCGAGCTTGCGTGAGTTTCTTCGTCACGGGGCCAGACGGTCTCGATTTCTCAGTGGTCGTGGCGGAAATCGATCCCACGGTCACTCTCCACAGCGCGATGGACCTGGCCGCTATGGCCGATGAACTCGTCGACCAGGCCGCCGCGGCGCACGACACCGTCGTGGTGCTTCTTTCCGTCGTCCCGAACTTCGACGACCTCTTTCGCGACGAGGTCGCTGACGAGGATGACAGTGACGAGGTCAATGACGATCCCGTTGGGCACTACCTCGAACTGGTCAGCGCCGTTCTCACCGCTCAGGCGTAGCACTCACACCGCACGGCGGTGATTCACAAAGTCGTCGAGCACGTAGACACCGAGTTCGTCGACCGAGGTGTAGAACGTTCGCCCTCCGTTGACGCGCGCAATTTGTTCAACGAAGGGAAATTGACTTCGCTCAATATCGAGGGCGAACGTATTGATCGTGACCCCCGCCTTCGTGCAGCGAAGCACTTCGGCCATAGTCTTTTCCAGTGTTTCGGGCACCGGCGGCCACGAGAAGAAGGGTTCGCCGTACTCAGTGAGGTGCGCCGTTGGCTCACCATCGGTTACCACAACAATTTGTCGATCGCCCTTCTCGTTGCGCAGCAAGTGACGACTCAGCGCCAGTGCGTGCTGCAAATTAGTGCCGTAGTTGTAGTCAATCGTGAGACCGGGAATATCTTCAATTCGAAGTTCCTGGGCCACTTCACCAAAGCCCACCACGGCCACGAAGTCCCTCGGGTACTTCGAACGAATGAGTTGGGTGAGCGCCAAGACCATCTTCTTGGCCGGCACCAGGTTGCCCCGCATCGCCATCGAGAGCGAGAGGTCAATGGCGAAAATCGTGGCCGCCCGATTGGTCGCCTCGAACTCTTCGACCATGAAGTCATCGGGGTGCAAGCGAATCGGTGTGCCGGGACCGTGGCGGAAGACGGCGTTTCGAAGCGTCTGGGCCAGGTGCAGGTGTACCGCCTCCCCGGGCTGCCACGGCTTCGCCGTTTCTTCGCGGTCACCACCACGGGCGACACTTGGTGAACGGTGCGACCCCAGCGTCGGTGAGTCACTGAGCTGGCCAAAGAGGTCCTTGAGTGCCTGCTGGCCAATCTGACGAACGCCCTTAGCGGTGAGTGAGACCCCCTGAGCCGAGCGGTCCACCATGCCGCGGTCACTCAGTTGCTTCATGGCGGCTCGAAGTTTTTCAACGTGCCGAGCGGCGTCATCGCCGAGATTACGGCGAATCGCCTCCACGTCAACTTCGGCGAGGCCCGTGGTGGCGCGCTGGCGCTCGAGGAAGTCTTCCAGCCCACTGAGTTGTCCCAGCTGCTCCATCACGTCTCGGGCGTCGCGAAATGAACCGCCCTGCTGGCCCCGCAGGCGCTGCGCGCGTTGCCAGTCAATGTCGGGGAGCGCTTGACGGAGGTTGGCCGAGAGACGGGCCATCGAGAAATCGAGACTCATATCGGACAACATCTGCGAAAAGAGACTGCGAAGTTCGTTTTGCTGTTCGGCGGGGAGTGAGTTGAACATCGCCTCGGCCGCGGCGGCGCGTTCGGCCATCATCCGCACCACGTCCTCGAGGCTCGTGGCGCCGGGAAAGTACTCACCAAAACGAGCCATGAACTCATCGAATGTCGGATCGAGCGCCTCTCCCCGTCGGTCTTGTTCGATCATCAATGAGAGCGCATCCATCATGGCGCGAAGTTCGAGGAACTCCTCGCCCGACGGGTTTTCCGCCAAGGCTTTCGTCTTCTCGAAGTAGGTTTGCAACAAGTCTTGTCGTAACTGTTCGACGAGCCCCTCGAAGGCTTCCCGAGCGTCGCTCGAAATGAACTCGTAGCGCTGGTAGCCGTCGATGCGTTCATTGAGTTGTTCGCCAATCAACTCTCGTTGGAGCGCACGCTCATCGACCAGCGACTGCGTGACCTCGATGCGTCGCTCGTCCCCCGACGCGACTGCCTCGGCGAGCAAATCAACACCAGCGGCCGTTTCGAGGTCATCAATGTCGTCAAGTAGTTGGTGGTAACGAAGTAACTCACCCTCTGGGTCGAGGCCTCGTTCGAGCGCGCGCTTCTTCTCACGGGCTTTTTCGAGCAGCGATTCCAGACCCTCAATGCGCTCACCGGCGCGAGTGGTGTAGCCCTCGCGTAACAAGCGCTCCATGGCCGACTCGAGGTCCCCGTGTTCAAGAAAGTCCTCACTGAGCAAACGCAAGAACTCGTCGACGTCGACGTCATCATGGTCGTCGTCGCCCAGGTGGCGGAACCCGTAGCGAATGGCCATCTAACGGTTCCTCGTCCGGTACAGCGCTCGGGCCCCCGAGGCGTCCTTGGCGAGTCGCTTGGTCAAGTACAGACCCTCCAGAATGAATTCGGCGGCCGAGGCCAGTTCGCCATCACTGGGTTCGGCGACGAAGAGTGCCCGAGCGGCCTGACGTAACACCGGCATCGTGGCCAGAATCTCGAGGTAGGTACCATCGGCCAGGTCGTCACCCACGTGAATGACGGCCTCGCCGTCAAATGCCGACAGAATGCCGGGCGCGTCGTCAAGGATGACGTACTCCATAAAGGCCTGACGCACCGCGAGCGAGACCAATGCCGCGATGATGTGCTCGGCGTCGGCGTCATCGAGCGTGTCAAACTCAATTTTTCCCTGCGTCGACTGCACCATGGCGGCGAGGTCACTGATTCGTGGGGTCACGGTGGTGTCGCCCGTACGCAGGGCGCGGCGGAGCGCGCTCGCCACGACCGTTTCGTAGTTCGCAATCGAGAGCCGCACCGAGACACCGCTCTTTTGCGAGATGGCGTTACTCTGCCGAGCGACCTGGCTTACTCGGGCCACAATGTCGTCAATGAACCACGGAACAGTGACCGGACGATCAGCAGTTGGCACGACGGCCTCTTGCTTGATGATGGCGATTTCAGTCGCGACATCGAGGGGGTAGTGGGTGCGTATCTGGCTACCAAAACGGTCCTTGAGCGGCGTGATCAAGCGACCACGATTGGTGTAATCCTCGGGGTTGGCCGTCGCCACGACCAGAATGTCGAGATCGAGTCGCACTAAGTGACCGCGAATCTGAACGTCACGCTCTTCGAGCACGTTAAGGAGACCGACTTGGATGCGCTCGGAGAGGTCGGGTAATTCATTGATTGCGAAAATCCCCCGATTCGACTTCGGCACCAGGCCGAAGGAGAGCGCCCGAGGGTCATCGAGATAGAGTCCGCCCGCCACCTTGATTGGATCAACCTCACCGATCAGGTCAGCCATCGACGTGTCGGGTGAAGCGAGCTTCTCCGCGAAGCGCTGATCACGGTGCACCCACATGAGTGGTGTTTCGTCGCCCTCGGCGGCAATGAGATCACGGGCGTAGACCGAGATCGGGGCAAAGGGATTATCACGAACGTCCGAGCCAGCCACGATGGGAAGCCATTCATCAAGGAGCTCGGTGAGGGAGCGAATCATGCGAGTCTTCGCCTGACCTCGCTCGCCCAGCAAGATGATGTCGTGTCCGGCCAAAATTGCCGTCTCGAGTTGTGGCAACACGGTGTCTTCGTAGCCCAAGACGGCGGAGGTCAGTGGGCGGCCGCTCTTGATCCGTTCTTCGAGATTGTGACGCAGTTCGTCGCGGATGCTTCTCGATTGGTAGCCCGAGGCAACGAGAGCGCCCAAGGTCGTGGGCAAGGTGGTGGGGGCAGATGTCGTCTTCACCCCTCCACCATAGAGAGCGGATGTGACACGTCAGGCGACATCTCGCCTCAGTGGAAGGAAACAACCACCGGTGTCGATGTCGCGCCGGCGAAGGTACCGCTGGCGGCCTTAACGGCTCGCACGGTGCACAGTGTCGGGTTCGCGGCGAAAACGAAACGACCTTGCACCGAACAACCAGCCCCCGTCACAATGAGGCGTACCGCGCCATTGCCACTGCCGCCCGTCACGCTCGCCCCGAGTGGTCGCCGCGCAGCACCGACCGTCGAAATGCGCAACCGCACGGGGCGCTGGAGTTGGAGAGCGAAGGCAATCGAGACCGGTGGCGACGATACCGCGGCGTAGCTGCCGTTGGCCGCATTGCGAGCCACCACTACACACGTCGTGGCCTGCGTGGCAATAAGGAGAGCGCTGTCCAACAGACAGTGGTTGCCAACGACGCTAAAGGTTGGTGCGACGGTGCCCGAACCACCCGACGTCGTCAAAAACACCCGTCGACCAACCGAGGCCTTCGTAGGCGCCGAGACGGTGAGTGGCGTTTGCGTCAGAAGGGCGTTCGAACTCGCGAAGTCTTGTTGGTTGTTCCCGTCATCGAGATAGTTACCAACGACCTGACAGACATCGGCGGCGGCGCAACTCACGGCCTGCACCGCCGCGTTTGAGGCGCTCACGAAGGAAGAGGCGACTGGCTGATCGTGCCACGCCCCGCCATTCCAGACGCTGACGAAGGCGAACGTCGGTGACGGAAGGGGGCCAACCGATTGCTCCACCGGACTATCGTGGCCACCGGCCACACAGAATGTCGAGCTCACGCAGGAAACAGCCGTGACTGCGGCGCCCCCCGTCGGGGGAAGTGTCGTTTCGAGGGGTAGCGCGAAGCCTCCGTTGGGGTAGATCATCTCCGCAAAGGCCGCCGAGTGGGTTCCCGTCCCTTGTCGCGATTGATACGACCCCACCACCACACAAAACGGCGTCGCCGTGCACGAGACGGCGGGAAGCGACTCGCTGGTCAGCAACAATGCGCTCGACTCGGGCACCAACGACGAAAACCCGCTACTGGTCCAGGCGGCGCCATCGAAACTACTCACAAATACACTCTGATTCCCTGGTTGCTGAATCGCGTCGTTGCCGGCGGCGATGCAAAACGTTGTCGACGCACACGAAAGCGCCGTCACACTTCCCGAATGGCCAGTATTGACATTCATCGCAATCTGCTGAGCGCTCCAGCGAACGCCATTCCACGTGGCCAAAATTGGTTCAGTCGTCGAACCCCCGCCGTAATTTGAGGCATCACCGTAGCTGCCGCCAGCGATACAAAATGTGTCACTGAGACACGACACGGCGCGAATAGCGCCGGCGGCGAGTTGCGTCGTCGGTGACGTGGGAACGTCATTGAGGTCAAACGTCTGCCCCGTCCACTGGTTGGCCTCGAAGACACTGACAAACGGCGTCGTCGTCCGACTAGCGGAGTCGAGGTACCCACCACCGACGACGCAAAACGGGCCAACCACGCACGAAACCGTGTTGATCGAATCCGATTTCGGTGACCCGAGCGGCGAAGGAAGGGCCTCATCAGACCAACCAATGCCGTTCCATTGACTCACGAACGCCAGCGTTGCACCCGTGGACGAGACATAGTTGCCGCCCGCCAGACAAAACGATGATGAGACACACGAAACAGCGGTGACTACCGCATCGGCGCTCGCCAGTGATACCCCCACACTGTGGGCGGTCCAGGACGTGCCATTGAACGTCGTCAAGAACCCCACGCGACCATTGGCAATGGTGTAGCTACCACCGGCGGCACAAAAGGTTGCCGTCGGGCACGAGACCGCATTCATTGACGTGAATTGCGAGGCCGTGGCCTGCGTCAGGGCCTGGTCGTACCACGACGGAATAGTGCTCGCGGTCGCGGACGGCATGGGCATCATCACAATGACGAGTACGAGGACAAACGCCGTCACGAATCGGTCAACGAAATTTGAGTACACGAATCCCCTGACGGAAGGTTGGATTACCACCGATCGTAGCAAGGACTCTGCAAAAAATCGGAAAGGACTGGGCGCCGTGGCGCACCGAGAGAGGCGGTGGGAAAGCCTCGAAATCTGAAGCAGGTCCTACGCTTCAGCCAATATCGTGCTCCCAAACTCGGAGGGACCTTTACAACATATGGTCACTAGTCACTTCACTCGGACTAGTCGACCCTTCCTTCACGTGAAGGTGAACTCACCGCCGCTAACGTCGTGGGTAACGCCTTGGGTCCGTCGGCACCGTGGTAAGTCCTGACCACGGCTGGCGTCGAGGGAGCGTTACTGGCCACTGTTCGACTGCGCGGACTAATAACCATGGCCACGCTCGTCGATATCACTAGAGAGGCCGAAAGGAGAAAAAGTCCACTGTGGCGTGCCGCGTCACGGACTGACGTATTCACTCGATTTTCCGTAGGGTCGACCACGACGTAACCTTCACAGTGCAAAGAATTCCTCTGTGAAGGCTATCCCCCGACTTTCTTTTTTATAGGGCCGCCGCGGCGCTTCCTGAGAAGAAACTACGCATTCAACACTGCAAAATCAGGAAAATGAAGTACATCCGTGGCTACACAACTCCGGTCGTGGTCCTTTGTCGCGAGGCACCTTCGCTCCTCCCCCCCCACGCCTCTGTTCGCCCCACCGTGGACACTGGTCAGTCGCGGGAAATTGCCCTCCAGTACATTTCCCACTAGACATACTGCGTGCTTCTCGTGATTCCTTCCCTCACGTTGACGCTGGGCGTTGTTGCACCGGCCCTTTCCGTCCTGGTCTGTGTCGCCCAAGCGTGGCGCATACTGCGCGCTGGTGCGCACGGGGTCTCGGTGGTCACCTGGATCTTGTCGACATTCGTCGCCGAAATGTGGACTGCGTACGGCTTGATTTTTCACGTACCCGCCGAGTTGTACTGCAATCTCCCCTTCCTCGCGGTATCGAGCATCGTGATAGTGACGGCGGCGCGCCACGCGCATCGTGAACTGGCGACGGCGCTCGGTGTGGTGACCGTCACGGCCGCAACCGTCGCCATTGCACTCGCCTGTCACGACCCCCACTGGCGTTGGATTATTTCGACTGTCGCGGTGTGCGGCGCGGTGTTCATCTATCTGCCACAGTTGGCCGTAGCGTTGCGGTCCACCAATCTTCACGGCGTATCAATCGTGAGTTGGATCATTGCCTTTGTTACCAGCTTGTGCTGGGCCGCCTACGGCGCACTCATCCATCAGCCACCGGTCGCACTTCCCGCCATCGTCATGGCGCCATCGGCCGCGATCATTGTTGTGCAGGTCGCTCGTCATCGACGAGTCCACGACCGCTAAGGGGTAGCTGCCCCGGTGGTGACCTCAATGAGGTCCTTCAAAATACGGCGAAGTTCAATCGTGGTCTTATCGGCCTTGACGTGCACCTCGCTCGTTAGATCGAGTGGCAGCTCCAGGCTGTGATACCGCGACTGGACGAGGAGGTCTTCTTCCACCACCGCGACTTCGTAGGCAATAGCGTCGTCCATGCGCTCGACCGAGCCCTCCAGATCGTTGCGCCACAGTGACGAATAGATGATGACCGTCTCGTTGTCGACGGGCACGAGGAAGAAACCAATGACGTTGGTGCCACCGGTGTCCAAAAAGTCGAGCGCCAGTTCGAGGTGGTAGGGCGCGCTGTAGCGATACGTCAAGCGACGGCGCTGAACGAGGGGGCGAATGCCTTCGGCCACGCCAGGATCTTCGCGGTTTGCGAAGTCGTGCTCGTAGACGGCCGTGAAGCGGTCGCCGTCCCGTACGACCTCGTAGGGCCCCACCTCGGTCGCCTCGCCCGCGCCAAAGGTGCCGGCGTGAATGAAGGCGAAGTGCGCCATGTCGAGAAAGTTATCCGCCAAGAGGCCCGCGCTCCCACGGGTGCGAATCGGGGCGAGATCACCGCGCATGAAGGTGTCGTCGCCGTCCGCGGGGATTGAGGGGAGCGACATGCGAGGTGTCTCGGGAGCAATGAAGACCATGCCGTGCGATTCAGCGACGGCCGCCGGCGCTGAGAGACGGGCCCGTGGTGGCACGGTGGCCCCAACGCCCAGTGACGGGATCTCGACGCACGCGCCATCGCCATCAAAACGCCACCCGTGGTAGGCGCAACGCAGCGTCGCTCCTTCACAGGTGCCGAGCGAGAGGGGCGCTCGACGATGCGGGCACTGATCAAGGAAAACACGAAGACCTTCGTCCTCGTGACGGTACACCACGTAGGCCTGGCCCATCAACGTGAAGGCCTGGGGCGTGGCCGTCACTTCACCACTGCGACAGAGTGGATGCCACGCGGCACGAAGGCCCGGCTCAATGTTTCTCAGGACGAGAGTCATACTTTAACTGTAGGGGAAGTCGTCATTCGTTCACGAACTCGTCGCGCGGTGCCCGCACCACCATTGACACCAGATCACTGCCGGGGCGGTACGCGAGGTGGGCGACGCGAGGTGCGTCCAGTACGACCACGTCACCACGCGCCCCGAGGCCGAGGTGCCCGACATCCGAACGACGCAGGGCCGCCGCCCCGCCACCGGTCGCTGACCAGACTGCCTCGTCGACGGTCATACCCATTTCTCGCACCGCCAGCGCAATAACGAAGCCCATGGACGTAACGTACGACGACCCCGGGTTACAGTCCGTCGCGAGGGCCACGGTGACGCCCGCGTCAAGAAATCGACGGGCATTCGGATAGGGCGACTTGGTCGAAAATTCCGCGGAGGGGAGCAGCGTCGCGACGGTGCTTGATGACCCGAGCAGCGCCAGCTCGTGGTCATTGACGTGCGTACAGTGGTCAACACTCGCGCAGTCCATCTCAACCGCGAGGGCAACGCCGCCGGTCTCACCTAACTGATTTCCGTGGAGCCGAAGCCGCTTGTTCGCTCGGCGCCCCGCCGCCAGAACGTGGCGAGCCTCATCGACGCTGAAGGCGCCTCGGTCGCAAAACACGTCAACCCAGCCGGCCGCGTCACACGCACGCATCATCGCACCTGCCACCAGGGATACGTACCCGTCACGGTCACCGGCGAACTCGTCGGGGACGACGTGCGCCCCGAGGAAGGTCACTTCATCCGTCAACGCCGCCGCAATCGAAACGAGGCGAGCCTCCCCCTCGACGGTCAAGGCGTAGCCGGACTTCATTTCCACCGTCGTGACCCCACCTCGACGGAGCGCGGCGAGGCGCACCTTCGTCGCCGCCTCGAGGTCGTCGCGGCTCGCACCATTCGTGGCCTCCACCGTGCGACGGATGCCACCGCCGTCGTAGCGATCGCCGGCCATGCGGGCCTCGAACTCGTCACTGCGCTCACCGGCGAAGACGAGGTGGGTGTGGCTATCCACGAAACCAGGCAGTACCGCTCGCCCATCGACGTCATCGACGTGGTCGCACGACGGCGCGTTCGCGGCGGGACCCACCCAGGCCACCACCCCGTCGTCGAGGACGAGTGCAGCGTTCGTCAGTCGACCAACGGCCGACTCGTCGCCGAGTGACGGATCATTGGTGAGCAACTCACCGATGTTGGTCAGCAGGTGGCTCGCCATTACCCCTCGCGCATGGGAATGCGCACGCCACGTTCGGCCGCGGTGGTCTCGGCAATCTCGTAGCCGGCGTCAACGTGTCGAATGACACCCATGCCGGGGTCATTGGTGAGAACTCGTTCAATTTTTTGTCGCGCGAGTGGCGTGCCATCAGCGATACACACCTGGCCCGCGTGAATGGAGCGCCCAATACCAACGCCGCCGCCGTGGTGAATCGATACCCACGACGCACCCGACGCCGTGTTCACGAGGGCATTGAGAAGCGGCCAGTCGGCGATCGCGTCGGACCCGTCCAGCATGGACTCCGTTTCGCGATAGGGCGACGCCACGGAACCGGCGTCGAGGTGGTCTCGACCAATAGCCAGCGGAGCGGAAATTTCCCCGCTCGCCACGAGGTCGTTGAACAAAACACCCGCCTTGTCACGTTCGCCGTACCCGAGCCAGCAAATACGAGCGGGCAGGCCCTGGAACTTCACCTTGTCCTGAGCCTTGGTGATCCATCGGTGCAACGCCTCATTTTCAGGAAACAGCTCGAGGACCGCCGCGTCAGTACGCGCGATGTCCTTCGGGTCACCCGACAGGGCCGCCCAGCGAAACGGGCCCTTGCCCTCAGAGAATAAAGGGCGAATGTAGGCCGGAACGAATCCGGGAAAGGCGAAGGCTCGGCTAAAACCACCCGAGAGGGCCTCACCGCGAATGGAGTTGCCGTAGTCAAACACTTCGGCTCCGGCGTCCATGAAACCAACCATCGCTTCGACGTGTTTGGCCATAGAGACGCGGGCTCGTTCAGTGAATTCCTCGGGCTTCTTCTCCGCGTACTCCTGCCAATCCTCGAGAGCAATGTCTTCGGGCAAGTAACTGAGGGGGTCGTGCGCGGAGGTCTGATCCGTAACGATGTCAACCTCGACCCCACGGCGAAGGAGTTCGGGAAAAATCGTCGCGGCGTTCCCGAGTAGTCCGACCGACAGCGGCGTCTTGGTCCGCTTAGCCTCAACGACCCGAGCGAGCGCCGTGTCGAGGTCACTCGTCCATTCATCCAGGTACGCGTGTTGTACTCGTCGCTCCAGGCGCGCGGGGTCAACGTCCACACAGAGACAGACCCCGTCGTTCATGGTGACCGCGAGGGGCTGGGCCCCACCCATGCCGCCGGCGCCCGCCGTCAGGGTCAGGGTGCCCGCCAAAGTTCCTCCAAAACGCTTCGCGGCCACGGCGGCGAAGGTTTCGTAGGTGCCCTGCAAGATGCCCTGGGTGCCAATGTAGATCCACGAACCGGCGGTCATCTGACCGTACATCGTCAGTCCGAGGTGCTCGAGGCGACGAAATTCTGGCCACGTCGCCCAGTCTCCGACGAGATTAGAGTTCGCGAGCAAGACACGCGGTGCCCACTCGTGGGTCTGAAAGACGCCCACCGGACGACCAGATTGCACCAGCATCGTTTCGTCGTTCTTGAGCGTCGAGAGGGTGCGCACCATGGCGTCAAAGCTGCGCCAGTCGCGCGCCGCACGACCCGTACCGCCATAGACCACGAGGTCGTCGGGACGCTCCGCCACGTCGGGGTCGAGGTTATTTTGCAGCATGCGCAATGCGCCTTCTTGCCCCCAGCCAGGTGTGTGAAGTTCACTCCCTCGATGGGCACGAACGAGACGAGCACCTTCCATAGCAACTCCTTTGTTCAGTTACTTAACGTCAACGACAGCACGGGCCAGGGCGAGGAGTTCTCCCCCGCGAACTAGCGCACCAACCGCGCGCAGTTCTGGGGCGAGCCAGCGATCTGGCCCCGGGCCACCCGTTACGCGATTCACCTCATCCGCCACGCACTGCGTCGCCGGTGCGGCCACGAGCGGTGCCCGAAGGGCCATTGCACGCGACGCCGCCGCCAGTTCAATGGCGATCACGTCGGCGAAGGCGTCGAGGCTGCGGCGAAGTTTGCGGGCGGCGTGCCAGCCCATTGACACGTGGTCTTCCTGCATGGCTGACGAGGGGATTGAGTCCACGCTGGCGGGTGCCGCCAAGCGCTTCATTTCGGAGACTATGCCCGCCTGGGTGTACTGGGCAATCATGAGACCTGAGTCAACACCCGCCTGGTCAGCCAGGAACGGGGCCAGGCCGTAGTTGCGATGGACGTCGAGGAGGCGATCGGTGCGGCGCTCGGACATCGATGCCACGTCAGCCACGCAGATGGCGAGGAAGTCCAGGACGTAGGCAACTGGCGCCCCGTGGAAATTCCCGTTCGAGGAAAGTCGGCCATCGGGTAGGACTGAGGGATTGTCGATTGCGGAAGCGAGCTCGATATCGGCCACTCGCGTTGCGTGGGCGAAGGTATCTCGGGCGGCACCGTGCACCTGTGGCGCGCAGCGCAGGGAGTACGCGTCTTGCACTTGCGTCCGGTCACTCGCGTGCGACGCCACCATCGGCGAGTTGGCCATGAGGCGAAGAAGATTGGCGGCGCTCGTCGCTTGCCCGGGATGGGGACGGAGCGCCTGGAGTTCGGCGATGAACGTGCGATCCGTTCCTCGGAGGGCCTGAATTGCTAAGGCGGCCGAGACGTCCGCGAGCGCCAGCAATTGCATACCATCCTCAATCGCGAGGATGAGGTGACCCAGCATGCCATCGGTGCCGTTGAGCAGGGCGAGCCCCTCCTTCTCCGCCAGGACAATGGGCTCGAGGCCGGCCTGGGCCAGGGCGGCGGCTCCACTCACCCGACTCCCATCGCGAAGGAAGGCCTCACCCTCACCCATAGCGACGAGTGCGACGTGGGCGAGGGGGGCCAGGTCACCCGAGCAGCCGAGTGAGCCGTACTCGTGCACGACCGGCGTAATGTGCGCATTCAGGAGATTCGCGTACGCCTGAGCCGTTGCGGGTCGCACCCCGGTCACGCCCGAGCACAGGGTGCTGAGGCGTGAGACCATCATGGCCCGCACCACCTCAGTCTCCACCACCGGACCAAGGCCGGCGGCGTGCGATCGCACGAGTGCCTGTTGCAATTTGCGACGGTCGTTGGGAGTCACGAAGGTGGTCGCGAGCGAACCGAAACCAGTGGAGACGCCGTACACGGGCTCGCCCGATTGCACCAACACCTCGATGTCACTTCGTCGTTGCGCCAAGTACGTCAGTACCCCATCACTGATGAGGACCGTCTCACCGTCTCGAGCGACCCGGACGAGTTCTGATCGGGTGAGCGATTGGTTGGTGATGGTGACGGTCATCGGGCCCGCTTGGCAATGCCGAGGGCCGCTTCGAGTACGAGCAACGCGCCGAGTCGAACGGTACGGGAATCGTCGCTATCGCGCGTGACGTCAATTTCAGTGATGTCGAGCGCCCGGACGCGGCTATCCGCGGCCACGGCGCGGACGGCGCGCCGCAGTTCATCAGCGCTCAACCCACCGGGTGCGGCGGCGGGACAACCGGGCACCACGCTGCGGTCACAGACGTCAACATCAATGTCGACGTACACCGGTCGACCGTCGGCGCCGGCAATCGCCAGGGCATCGGCCACTACCGTCACAATGTCGCGGTGACGCAGTTCCTCGCGGGTCACCAGCGTCACGCCCGCGTCTCGGGCCGCACCGGCGTAGTGGGCTGAATTTGAGAAGTCCGCGAGACCGATCTGGACGACGTGCGAACCGGGGAGTCCCTCGTCAAGAAGTTGGCGCACGGGCGAGCCATTGCTTCGCCCTTCGCGCATATCAAGGTGGGCGTCAAACGTGATCAGACCCCACTGGGCCAGATCGGGGCCCGCCAGCGCGCGCAGCGCGTGCCACGTCAGCGCATTGTCACCGCCCAGCAGTATCCACGGTTCGTTGGTAGCCCGAGAGAGTGCCTGACTGAGCGCGAGCGATCCCCTGGCGTCGGGTTCGTGAATGTCGCCCCGATCGAGCAATCGAACGTGGTCCAGTAAATCGATGCCCTCACCAATGGCGTACGTCGCGTACGACGCCAGGACGGCGCGAATCGCGGTCGGTGTCGGAATCGGTGAGCGGGGGCTCACGGACGTCGCGTAGGTGTGTGCGCCAAGCAGTGGGATGTTGCAGTAGCCGGTGTGGGGGTCGTACACCAGGAGGGAATCGGCCGAGGGCCAGCGTTCGTCGGTCACCGTTGACATGTCCCCATCCTACGCCGACCACCCTGGGGGGGTCAGCCCACGGGGCAGTCTGCTCCACTGAGGTGGAGTGGTTGAGGCGTGGCGACGTGAAGTGAAAACCCGTGGTGCAGGCCGGGGGCCACCCACTGGCAACGAGCGGCGGCGGGTTCGATGGAGGCGACGAAGAAGTCCCGTTCCCAGGTAGTGAAGTACATCGACGGATCGTGTGAACTCTTCGGGATCTGAATCGGTAGTGGTCCCGCGTGGCGCAACGGTGAGAAGCTGGCCCCGAGGGTCGGCCAGTAGGGATTCATATCAAGTTCCATGCCGTAGCGAACGCCGACCGCCACCATGGCGTCGCCGAGTTGCTTGGGCAAGACGCCCTTGATTGGTGCCAGGTAGAGCAAGTTCCCGTTGGCGTCCACGCCCAGCCCACTGCGCGGTTCGACCGGATTTCCGTGCAGTGGGTCACCCCACTGACCCCACTGATTGGCGACCGCACTGGGCGTCACCACGCCCGCCGTTACCAGTGGGGGGAGGTTTTGGCGCACACTGACCGGCGAGAAACGAGCGGTGGGAAAACCCGGCTGGCCCCACGTCCCCATTTCCCAGTGGCCGTAGCGGTCGAGGGCGATAGTCGCCATGCCACGGCGTAGCGGTGCGACCACCAATCCATCAACGACGGCACCCCCAGCGTGCGCTCCTTGCTTGAAGCCGCCGTTGAATACCCCGATGACCCCCGCTCGACCTTCGGTTGCGAGGTCAATGTGCGACTGTGCGTCAGTAGGGATACGACCCATGGCGACGGGAGGGTCCTGTGAGCCAACGTGCCAGTGAAGAAAGGTCGTCTGTCGATAGAGGCGAAACACTCGAAATTGCGTGTGGTCAATGACCAGCATCCGGTAGTCACTGGCAATGCCCACCGGCGTGCTCGTTGCCACCGACCAGGGCGTCCCTCGATCGTGCGACGGTGCCGTGGAACCAGCCGGAGTCGCCCCGCCCAGGAGAATGGCACCACTCAGCACGATGCCGAGATAACTTCCCAAACGGCGCACTGCGACCTATCGCTCGGCTCGGCGCACTCCGGTGCTCACGACCAACTCATCGTCTTCGATAACGAAGGTGGGGACGGGGAGAGCGTCGAGTTCGTGGTGCGCGTCGTCGACGTACACCGGTGCGGGCGTTGCGACGTACTCACCCTCTTCGGTACGGGTCACGATGTTGGTCGTCTTTCGCTTACCCGCCCCGCTGAAGCCCTGTAGTTCCTTGCAGATCTTGAGGGTTATGGGGTAGGCCAAGGCGGGCAACACGAAGGTCAGCACGCGCATTTCCACGAGAACGGTATTGAGCGAGACCTTGAAGAAGTTGGCAATAACGTCGGTTGACGAACCCACGAAAATGGTGGCGAGAAAGACAAACATCGTGACGCCCGCTGCGGTGCGCTTCGGGCGGAAGCTCGGGCGATCGAGCAAGTTGTGCAGCTCATTGTCACCCGTGTACTTACGTTCAATTGCGGGCCACGCGTAGACGAGGGCGAAGAGGATGCCGGGGAACACGACCGTCGGCAGCGTGACCTCGAGCGGGATGGTGTGGCCGAAGGCGTTGAACTGCCACGCTGGCCAAATACGCAAGATGCCGTCGAGGAAGCCCATATAGAAGTCGGGTTGTACGGCGTACGAAATCCGCGCGGGCTCGTAGAAGCCGAACTGCCAAATTGGGTTGATTTGTGCGAAGGCGCCGAGCAGTGCGATGGCGCCGCCCACAATGAACAAGAAACCAGTGGTCTTGGCCATGAAGACCGGGTACATTGGCGTCCCGACCACGTTCTTCTCGGTGCGCCCCTTCCCGGGGAACTGCGTGTGCTTCTGCTGCACCAGCATAAACAGGTGTGCGCCCACGAGTCCGAGCAGCGCGAGCGGTATCAGCAGCACGTGCAGAATGAAGAACCGACCCAGGACGACCGTGCCGGGGAAGTTGCCACCGAAGAGGAAGAAGGCGACGTACGTGCCCACCACGGGAATCGACTCGATGATGGAGTACGCAATACGGATACCGGTACCGGAAACGAGGTCGTCGGGGAGGGAGTAGCCGAGGAATCCTTCCCCGATCGACAGCACCAACAGCGTCGTGCCGATGGTCCAGTTTGCCTCACGCGGCTTGCGGAAGGCACCAGTGAAGAAGACGCGGGCCATGTGCACGAGGATGCCACCAACGAAAATGTCGCAGGCCCAGTGGTGCATTTGGCGCATCAGGAGTCCACCGCGCACCGCAAAGGAGAGGTCGACGGACGAGGCGTAGGCCTGCGAAATCTTCTGTCCCACGAGAGGCAGGTACGCACCGTGGTACACCACCAACGTCGATGAAGGCACGTAGTAGAACGTCAGAAAAATACCGGTGACGAGGAGAACGACGAAGGAGTACAGCGCAATTTCTCCGAGCATGAAGGACCAGTGGTCGGGAAACACTTTGTCCAGCAGGGTTCGACCACCCTTGGCGATACCGAGACGATCATCCAGTTCATTGATGACCTGGCCGACCTTCCCGTACGGGTTTGCCCTACGTGTGGTGGTGCTGGTGCTCATTAGCTACGCTCCCAGAATCCCGGTCCCACTGGCTCGTGGAAGTCCGACTGTGACTGCAAGAACCCGTTGGCGTCGACCATCAAGGGCAACTGCGGCAGGGGACGAGGTGCTGGGCCAAACGTCGGTACCGCACCGTTGTTCACGTTGAACATCGACTGGTGACACGGACACACGAGTAGTTCGAGCTCCTGTTCGTAGAGTCCCACGGGGCAGCCCAAGTGCGTACACAGCTTCGAATACGCGACGTACCCCTGCGGGGCCCATGTCTCGCGCCCCTTGCGCGTCGTGAAGTCCTGATTCGTGACCCGAATCAGCACCGTCTGGTCGACGGCCTGCCCGTTGTCCGTGTGCTCCATGCCCTCAGGGAACACGGTGACCAGCGAACCAATCGTCAGGTCGGAGACGTTCACACGTCGACCGGAAATGTCGACCAAGTAACTCCCCTTACCCCAGTCGGTGTGGAACAGGGTGCCCTTCGGCATCGGTCCGAGCGAGCGAACCCACGGGAACAACGACACGATGCTGAATGCGCCGACACCCGTCCCCAAAAGTCCCGCCAAGAACTTGCGACGCTTGATCACACCGCCACCGCGCTCCACAATGGCCGCGGTGAAGGCTTCACGCTCGGCATCGGAACTCGCGAGTTCGTGACGTTCTTCCACGAATGGACCACGTGGCATGAGGTACTTGCCCCACGCAATAATGCCGATACCAAAGAGCGACATACCCGTGCCGAGCGTCGCTCCCAACGTCCACGGCGCCCAGTTCTGCACGAAGGCAACGCCGAACAGCAAGGTGAACAGCAGTCCAAAGACAAACAGGACGGTAATAACTTGCTCGACCATCTGAGGACGTCGGGCCAAAGGCTGCAGGTGCGGGGCGTCTGCTGAAAGTCCGGTCAAGGAGACCGGGGTCCGCTGTTCGTGGTCGCTCACTCGCGCTCTCCTAGCCAGTAACCGGCCAACGCCAGCATGCCAACACCAATAAGCAACGCAATGAAACCTTCAGCCACCGGCCCAAGACCACCGAAGCCCAGACCACCGGGGTTCTGTGGGTGCTGCACGTAGGTCAACACGTACTTCACGATGTCACGGACCTGCGCGTCACTCAAGTTACCGGTAAAGCGCGGCATGTTGCCGGGGCCCGAACGAATGGCTTCAACGACCTGGTAGCCCGGAATGTGGCGCAGGGACGGGGCGTAGGTGTCGAAGGCCAGGGCATCACCCGAACCCTCGATCGTGTGGCACGCGGCACAGTTCAGGGCGAAGAGAGCCTGTCCGTTGGAGTAGCTGCCGTCCTTAATGTTCACGCTCGGGATGGCGGGGTAACTGGGCGCGAGCGAGTTGACCCACGCCGAAATAGCCACCGCCTGCTGGTCGGTCAACCGGGGCACGCGACGCATCGCTTGAACCTCGCGGGGATTCGCTGCCGGCATACGGCCGGAAACGATCCAGAAGTCAATGGTGGCGGCCCCCAACCCTTGCAGGTTCGGGTAGGCGCCCTGCGTCCCGTCAGCGGGGACACCGTTGGCTTCGGTGCCGTGGCAACTGGCGCAGTTCTGGAGGTAGAGCGACTGACCGAGGGCGTTCAGGGCGGGAGACGGCACCGTGTAGGTGATTGCGCTGTCACCGTACGACGTCACGGCCCCCGTCTTGGGGTCCTTCGTTACGTTGGTCGAATTCGGGGTGCCCGAGTTGATGCGGCTGGTTTGGTAGGTAATCGCTGGCGACGCTGACGTGCCCGCGCTGGCCGCTTCGGCGAACAGTACAAGTGGACCAGCAATCAAGGCCGTGGCAACCAAGAACAGGGGGGCGTGGCGCAGTTTCATAGTTCCTACTTCAGAAGAAAGAGGGCTGAGTACAGCCCAATCCAGACGACGTCAACGAAGTGCCAGTAGTAGCTGACCCCTTGGAAGGTGGCCAACTCACCGGGGTCCCCCTCAGTACCGCGCATGCGAAAGAGGAGCAGGCCCATGGCGATCAAACCGAGCGTCACGTGCAAACCGTGCAGTCCCGTGGTGATAAAGAAGACCGAGCCGTACGAGTTGGTGTACCAGCGCACTTCGAGGTGCGTCCACTCCCAGACCTGGTTGAGCACGAAGAGCGTTCCCATGATCAGTGAAATATTGGTCCACAAGCGAGCACCCTTGCGATTCCGGTGCTCAATCAAGTACACGGCGTACTGCATGGTGAACGACGACGCGACCAGAATGATGGTGAAGATACCCGACTGAACGACGTCGAGGTGCGTACCCTTCGGCGGCCAGTACGGAAGGTGCGCGCGAATGGTGAACAGGGCTGCGAA
>CAIKBU010000077.1 GCA_903825765.1 uncultured Actinomycetes bacterium
ATTGATCCTGCTCCCTAACGCGCGCTTACGAGCCCGCCGTTGGTGTGGTCAGCGTCCATGTCGTGCCCTTCGTCCCGAACGAGCCACGCGGCCCTTGCAGCTCGGTGTAACGCACCTTGCCGCTCGACGTGCGCTTGAGGGCGCGAAACGTGAGCCCCTGGTGACGGTAGGTGCCCGCCACACAGGTGGGGGTGCAGGTGTTCCAGTTAAGAATGCCCCTACCCACGGCGACGGGCTGGCCCCAGTTCGTCCACGAAATACGGGTAATTAACCGGTTGGCGTCGGCGCAGCTAATGATGAGTGAGGTGGGGGCCACTTTTGGTACGCCGCAGTCACTGATCGAGACGGTTGTCGCGGCCGACGCCAGTGTTGGGGCGGGAACAAGAAGTCCCCATGCGCTAACGAGAGCCAGGGCGAGTGGGGCACGAAGAAATGAGTTCATAGTCCATTGTGCCACGAAAGTGTCAACGCGTCAGCGAGGGTCCCGCCGTTAGAGGAGTTCGCTCCGTGGCGCCGCTGACTTCGCGCGCGGCGCACCGGCGTGGTGCGGGCCACAGACTGCGCCACCGGTGTCGGTGACGCAACCATCACATAGCAACGTGAGGGCTCGACACGTCAACGTGGCGCAGTTGACGTAGCGATTTGTGGGGGACTGACACCGTTCGCAGTGCCCGAGTACCGCTGGATCGGAGCCAAAATCTTGGACCATACGTTCATCGAAAATGTAGAGCGAACCTTCCCAGAGCCCTCGATTACCGAAGGCCTCGCCGTAGCGAACGATGCCGCCGTCGAGTTGGTAGACCTCATTGAAGCCTCGTTGCCTCATGAGGGCGCTCAACACCTCGCACCGGATACCTCCGGTGCAGTACGTCACGATGGGGCGGTTCTTTAATTCGTCGTAGCGGCCCGAGTCGAGCTCGGCCACGAAGTCTCGGGTTGTTTCTACGTCGGGAACAATGGCGTTCTTGAATCGGCCAATCGCCGCTTCAAACGCATTGCGACCGTCAAAGAACACCACCTCGTCACCACGCACGGCTACCAGTTCGTGCAACTCTTGGGGCTGAAGGTGTTGGCCACCACCTACGACGCCGTTTTCGTCGACGCGGAGATCATCGGGGGCGCCGAAGGAGACAATCTCGTCGCGCACCCGTACGCGGAGTCGTGGAAAGTCCTCGCCAGTACCAGTGGACCATTTGATATCCATGGTGGCAAAACCGGGGTAGGTCTTGGTCTGTCGAACGTAGCGTTTGACACTCTTCATGTCGCCACCGACCGTGCCATTTATCCCGTGGTGCGAAATCAAAATGCGGCCTCGCAGTCCCAGTGATTCGCACAGCGTCTGTTGCCAGAGGCGAATCGCCTCTGGATCGGCCAGCGGGGTAAAGGCGTAGTAGAGGATTACCTTTGGATCAGTCAAGGACGACAGTGTACCTAGCCCCAGGTGGCCACGGCGGTGTAGTTGCTGTCCATCGTGAGCGAGTCTCCGACGTTGTACGGCTGCGCACTTGAGGGGTCGCCACCGGTCGGGTACACACTCCAACCTTGGAAGGTCGTGCCATCGGGGGCGACCAAGGTAAAGGCATCCGGCATATTCAGACTGGTGCCTTGGTTGACCGTAATCGGATCAAGTGATCCACTCGCTCCACCACTGTCGAAGGTCAACGTGGCGGGGATCGCACTCCACTGGGCGGTGCAGGTGGTGTCTCCCGTGATGAAGAGGGTGTCACCGGCGTTGTAGCTCACCGTCGCGCACACCCAGCCGTTGAACGTCTCGTTTGCGGGAGCAGTCAACGTGCTCGCATCAGGTAGTGGTATGGACGAGCCCTGTGACGACGACACCGCGGGAATGGACCCGGTACCGTCTCCCGCGCTAAAGGTCACGGTGGCGGGGATTGACGCCCACTGGGCGGTGCACGTGGTGTCACCAGTAATCGGGAAGGAAGAACCAGCACTGTACGAGTCAAATCCGCACACCCAACCATTGAAGGCGGTGTACGGCGGCGCAGTGAGCGACCCCGACGTGCTGGGCAACGTGACCGTGTCGCCCTGTGCGTAGGAAATTGCGGGGCTCGTACCCGAGCCACCACCGTTATCGAACGACAGTGTGAATGGAGGAGCGAAGCTGCTATC
>CAIKBU010000078.1 GCA_903825765.1 uncultured Actinomycetes bacterium
AACTTCTACAACCACCAACGACGCTGCCAGAAGGCCGGCGGCGTCAGTCCCATTCGTTACGAGTTATCGTTGGCTCGTCTCAACCAAGCTGCATAAACCGTGTCCACTATTTCTGGGGAACCTCAGTGTGACCAAAAACACCCCCGCTCGCGCTTGGAGCGCACAAGCGGGGGTCGTGGTGCGTCTACCTCTTGTACTTAGAGATTGACTTCGAGGTTGAACCAAATGGCTTCAACGACATCGTCGCCGATATTCGCCAACCGGTGCGGGCGAGATGAGTCGAACGAGAGCGAATCGCCAGCGTGGAGCACGTGGGTATCGAAGCCAATGGTGATTTCGAGCGTTCCCTGCAGGACATAGCCGTACTCCGTACCTTCGTGTCGCACTAGGCGCTCGTGGGAGGTGGACGAACCGCCAACTTCGTAGCGCACGAACATGAACTCGGTTTTTCCGCCCCGCGTGGGCGCCAGTGACTCCCACGTCACCCCCGAATCCAAGTGGATCACTTTACGTTCGTGGGGGTGGAGCGGACTCGATGGTGCATTACCGGGGATCGCGCGAAAGATTGACGTTGGACCAGGGGCGGTGACCGGAGCGAGGGCGTCGCTGGACGGCTCACTTGGAAGTGAGAGGCGAGTGGTGGGATCGCCGTCAAACAAATCGTTTGGCACAATGTCCAACGCGGCACAAATGGCAAAAAGCGTGCGTACCGATGGCCGGACTTTTCCCGTTTCGAGTTGGGAAATAAATGAAGCTGAGACGTCAATATCGCGAGCAAGCTGGCGCAATGACATACCGCGGGACAGCCGTCGCTGGCGAATGCGGGGTCCGACGTGACTCGAAGAGGAATCGCTACCGCGGACCGCCACAGGCACTAACCCACTTTCGGACACTGCTACTGAAAGTGGGGATACATTGACCATGGATAAAGCTTTCTCGCTACGAATCAACAGAGCTAGCGGACTCGCTCCAGTTTACCTACCCAGCTTGTGTGCCAGGTGTTCCCATTCGCGACTGAACCGGTAGGAGTGACGTGCCGGTGGCTGTGGAGCCTGGACCTCAATCCAACGAACTCGCCCGGTGCTGCGGTTTTCGAATCCGTGGTCTGCCCCGGTGCCGGCCCAGAGGACATCCCCGGGATGAAACACCATAAGTTCACCGTCAACCAGCGCGTGCACCTCGCCCTCGACGAAGACGTAGGCCTCTTCAAAGGGGTGGTCGTGCGGGTGGGCAATCGCGGTGGGCTGGTAGTCAACGATGAACATCGTATGCAACTGGGCGCCGACCTGGTTGTCGACCAACATCTTTACCCCAATGCCGCTGTAGGCGAGGAGCGCAGTCGCCATGCTGGGCGAGACGGTCGGGGCATTGACCGGCGAGCCCCCAGCCAATTTGGCGAGGTTCATCGAGTCGGAGTCAAAACGTGCCGTGTTCTGTCGACGGGGGTCGCGCATATCGGGGATGACGGGGGTTGTTTCGACCAGTGTTTCACCAGTGAAGAAAGTGTCTTGGCGACGACCGTCATTCAACTCAGCTGACGAGGCCATATTAAGCCACTTCACCGGCCCATCCAACGCTCGCAAGGTATAGGGCGTGCCGATAGGGATACAGATGACGTGATCGGGACCTAGCTGGTTGGTCTGTCCTTGGGTGGTGACCAACAGCGTCCCCGAAAAGACGTACATGCTGACTTCAAATGAGTGCAGCACGGTGTCGACGGAACCACCTTCGGCAAGGTGACCCACGCCCAGGGTCATATGTGGCGAGCCATGTTCGCGTGAGACCAATACCTGTCGAGTGAAGCCGCGACTGTGGCCTTGGTACGCCGGTACCTCGATAGCGCGATCATCGGCAATGCGGGTGACGAGATTCATTTCAGTTCTCCAATTCGACGTTTACTTAACGAGCCATCCGCCGTCCATGGCGAGATTCACGGCGTTTACGCCACCGTTCGTCAGCATGAACTCAACGGCACCAACAACCTCGCCCATGGTCACGAGTCGACCAAGGGGTGTCCGCGCGATGATGTGACCGTTGTCCTTGTCTTCCCAGTAGGGGCTGTCACCAATAATGCCCGGGTGAATGGCGTTAATGCGAACCGGCGCGAGCTCGGTGGCGAGCGAATTCACCATGCCCACGACGCCGCCATTCACCGTCGACACCGTGGTTGAACCGGGGTAGGGGCGCTGCATGGCGAGGCCACCGAAGAGAACAACGGACGCTTGTGGGGTGAAGCGATCACGGAGAACGTGAATGGCTTCGGTGTAGCCCACAAGCTTCAGGGTCACGAGGCGAATGGCGCCGGCGATGTCGTAGTCCCCAATGGTGTTCGAGTCACGTTCGATGGCACAAATAACGAGGCCATCGACGGGCCCCACACCGGCGAGGGCGTCGCGGATAGTGGTTGGTTCGCTGAGGTCAACAGCCAGAGGGCGCGTTCCAAGACCAATCTCGTCGACGGCCTTTTGGGCCGACGCCATCGTTCGACCCGACAGGTAGACGGTCGTCCCTTGAGCGGCCAGATGGGCCACGAGTTCACGGCCAATGCCTTGTGTTCCGCCGAGCACCACAATGGTGCGGTTGGACCCCGTAGCTGAATTCCCCGACATGAGTTCCCCTTAGTGTTCAGTGAAGATAAACACACTCTACGAGATTGTCCCGCGCCGTCAAGTTCTCCATTGAAAAATATCGGCGACATGGCGCGGTGATTGTCGCCGTGAGGGTCTTGAGACACGGGGCTGTGGGGCTTCTCATCGATTAGTCCCACGGCTTAAAAAATTCTCTTCGTTAATGAGATGTGAAGCAACTCTGTACAAATCGTTCATGGGTGCTATCGTTCGGAAGAATTTCCAACTTTCATTCCTTAAAGGGGGGACATGAATAAGCCAGTTAGTTCAACCGGAGCTTCACTCGAGCACGGCCGTTCCATTGTGTTTCGCAATGCCACGGTTATGACGATGAATGATGCACATCAGCTACTGAAGGGACACGACGTCTTGATTGTGGGCGGCGTGATCACGGCCATTGGGGTGAATCTCGAGGCACCAGCGGACGCACTGGAAATCGACGCTCACGGTGGCATCTTGATGCCCGGCATGATTGACACGCACCGCCACATGTGGCAGACCGCGATGCGGGCCTACGGTGCGGACTGGACGTTGTCGCAGTACTTCGTCTGGTTTTACCTCCAGCACGGTCGTACCTTCCGTCCACAAGACGTGTACGCCGGCAACTTGTTGTCAGCAGTGGAAGCCATCGACGCCGGTGTTACAACGTCCGTCGACTGGTCCCACGGCCTCCAGACCATCGAGCACGCCGAAGCGGCCGTTGACGCCCTCGAGGAAGTACCAGCTCGCTTCACCCTGGCGTACGGAAACATTCAGGCCGCACCATGGGAGTGGTCGACCACGCCAGAATTTAAATCGTTCGTGGCTCGTCGATTCACGGGTAAGGGCGACATGCTGAAGTTCCAGATGGCCTTTGACGTCGTGGCTGGTGAGGCCTTCCCCGAGCGTGCCGCCTTTGAGGTTGCCCGTGAGCTTGGTGTGCCCGTCAACACCCACGCCGGAGTGCTCGGAGCGAACGGTGACCTCAGTATCCAACTGATGCACGACAACGGCTACATGACACCGGACACGATTCTGGTGCACTGCTCGACGCTGTCGGATGACTCCTACCAGCGCATCGCCGCTGGCGGTAGCTCGGTGTCGGTGTCGACGGAAAGTGAACAGAGCGCTGGTCAGGGATATCCATCCTCGTTCAAGCTTCGCGAGTTCAACATCCCGATGTCGCTGTCGAACGACACGTCCGTGTGGTGGAGCGCCGACATTTTCTCGGCCATGCGCACAACGTTGGGTGCCGACCGTTCGCGCCAGCACCTGGAAGCGCACGCGAAGGGCGAGAACGTCATGCAGATCGACCTTCGCTGTGAGGAAGTCGTGGAATGGGCGACGCGCGGTGGATCGAAGGCCTTGGGCATGGACAGCACGATTGGCAGCATCGAAGTGGGTAAGCGGGCCGACGTTGTGCTGCTGCACAACGAGAACTCGCCGGTCATGTTCCCCATCATCAATCCCTACGGACACGTCACTCTGCAGGCGCAGCGCGGCGACGTTCATACGGTGGTTATCGATGGCAACATCGTCAAGCACGAGCACAAGTTGATTGGTATCGACTTGGCTCACGTGCGCGCCACGGTCGACGAGACGGTCAGCTACCTCGAGTCATCGTTGGGATCTGAGGCCTGGGAATCTGGCATGCACCCAGACTTGCCGCCAAAGAAGAACATCGCCAACCCGTACAAGTACATCGCGTAACGAACGTCGTGCAGTAATCAATGCGGGGTCCGAAAGGGCCCCGCATTGATTGTTTAGTATGACTTGACTTGTTCAGTGAACGTGGTTACATTGTCGATTGTGAACGTTTGATGGACTCGTCGAGTCCGGCGTCTACGACGAGGCTGCACGAACGTGCAGTCTTAGATTTGGGGGGAATACGAAGTGAAAACATCTATTGGAAAGTTGTCACTTGGACTGATGGGTGCAGCATTGCTGTCAACCTCACTCGTCTCAGTGGCGAGCGCAAAGACCGTTGTCAAGCCGTCGTTCAAGGTCGCATACTTGTCCTACGCAATTGCCAACACCTACGACGCACCAATGCTGGCTGCCGCACAGGCTGCAGCAACCAGCGTCGCCAATGCAAACGTCAGCGTGACGGTGTTTGACGCTGCGAACAGCTACACGCAGCAGATCTCACAGATCGAGGACGTGACGTCATCGGGTCAGTACAAGGGGATCATCCTTCAGCCCATCTACGGTCCGGCCGAAATCAGTGCCGTTCAGGCAGCTATGGCTGCCGGAATCAAGGTCGTCAACATTGACCAGATCTTGGGCGGCGACTGGACGACCACCGCAATTCAGGTTCCTGGTCTCTCGGGCAACGTGGTGTTCTTCCCATCTCTGATTGGTACCCAGCTCGGCACTCAGGCACTCGCCGCTTGTGGCAAGGTCACTGCATGCAGCGTTGGTCTGATCCACAACTACGACGGCTACGAGCCAGACGCGCAGATCACGGCCTCGATCACGGCCAAGCTTGCTGCGTCGAAGAAGCCGAAGGTGACGCTGACCAGCCTTGGTGACGGCCTCTACCAGAGTGGCGTCGCCCAGACGGTTGCCGCCGGTGCCATCATTGCGCACCCTGGTCTGAACGTGATTGTTGGATCCGACCAGGACTGCGTTGGTGCCCAAGCTGCTCTCAACGCTGCCAATAACACCACCACGAAGTTGGTCTGCTACGGCGGTTCCACTGAGGCGAAGACACAGGTTGCGGCTGGCAAGTGGTTCGCTGACGTTGTGCAGGCTCCTGCCACCGAAGGCACCGTCGGTATGAACCTCTTGGTCACCGCCATGCTCGGTAAGGGCAAGGTTGGCGGCACAGTGGCTAACCCAGTTGGTGGTCTGCCAAACGGTGGCATCATGCTGCCAAGCAACATCGACCGATTCACGGGTCAGTGGACTGCCTAATTAGGTAGTTCCTCGTACCATGCATCACCGCTAGACGTGATTGTCACATTATGAACATTGATGCTCACGTGGGCACCGCCGGTGGCGACTTTATCGCCACCGGCGTGTCCAAGCACTACGGTGGCGTTCCGGCGCTCACCAATGTTTCGATTCGCCTTGAGCCAGGAAAAGTCCACGCTCTCATTGGAGAAAATGGGGCTGGAAAATCCACGCTCGGCAAAATTATTGCGGGAGTTATTGCTCCTGATTCTGGAATACTGACCTTTCGCGGTGAACTGCTCGTCCTTCGTACGCCTCGAGATGCCATCGCCGCTGGCATTGTCACGATTGCGCAAGAACTTACCGTTGTACCAAGCCTGACGGTCGCCGAAAATATCTTCTTGGGCTCCGAAACCGCGACGGCATCGGTGGTGCATCGCGCCGCCATGCGTCAGCGCTACGACGAGCTCGCGGCGTTGGCGGGATTTGACTTGCACCCCGACACGGTGGTCGGAGCGCTCTCGACTGCTGAAAAACAGAAAGTTGAGGTGATGCGGGCGCTCTCTCGCAAAGCTTCGATCATCATTATGGATGAACCTTCGGCCTCGTTATCAACGAGTGAAGTGGGTGTCCTGCACAGCATTATTCGCCACTTGGCCGCAAGTGGTGTGGCCATTGTTCTCATTTCGCACTTCCTCAACGAAGTCCTCGATCTCGCCGACACGGTTACGACGTTGCGTGACGGCAGTCTTATTGCAACGGCCCCCGCGCAGGAATGCACCGAGCGAGGTCTCATTGAAGGAATGTTGGGCCGCTCCCACACGGCGGCGTACCCCGAGAAGGTTTTGGCACCGACCGATGCGCCAGTGGTGCTCGACGTACAGCATCTCAGCGCTCCAGGAGTGCAGGATTGCTCGCTGCAAGTGCGCGCGGGAGAAATTGTCGGTATCGCCGGCCTGGTGGGTTCGGGTCGCTCTGAATTCGTTCGTGCCATCTTCCGCGACGCCCCACTCAGCGCCGGGCGCGTCGTGCTCGACGGTACGGAGTTAAAGAAGCGGAGTCCAAGTGTGTCGATTCGTGAAGGCGTTGCCTTCATCCCCGAGTCCCGCAAGGAAATGGGACTGCTCATGGGGCGTTCGATTCGTGAAAACACCGCCTTGTCGCGGTTGCCGTGGTTGAGTCGGTGGTCGTGGATTTCGCGCAAGCGTGAATTGGCTGCCGTTACCGAGCAGGTTGCCAAAGTCGGCGTCAAAGCGGCGTCGCTGACCCAATCGGCACGGATGTTGTCGGGTGGCAATCAACAGAAGATCCTCTTCGCCCGCACGTTGATGTGCACTCCGAAGGTGTTGATTTGTGACGAACCTACGCGAGGCGTCGATGTGGGCTCTAAGCGAGCCATTTATGACCTGCTCGTTGCGAAAGCTCAGGAAGGCATGGGCATCGTTGTCGTTTCTTCCGAGCTGGAAGAAATCTTGGGTCTGGCCCACCGCGTGGTGGTGATGCGCCACGGACAGATAACGGCATCGCTCGACGGTGACAACGTCAATGAACAAGCAATCCTGGTGGCGGCATTTGCTGACGCCCCCTCAGCATAAGGAAGAACATGACTAACACTGCAACGAATGATCTAGCACCCGTTCGCGAGGCGCGACTTGGCATCCGTTTGCCGGCTTTCCTTCGCTCGTGGCGCACGACGGGGATTCTGATTCCCTTCCTGGCTCTCTTTGTCGCGCTGTGTTTGAAGAGTGCGCCGTTTCACTCAACGAACAACCTGATCAATATTTTGGGGCAGCAGTCATCAACCCTCTGCATTGCTGCCGCCTTCACCCTCGTGCTGGTTGCGGGGGGTATTGACCTCTCCGTTGGTGCGACCTACGGTTTGGCGTCCGTCGTTGGTGGGGAAGTGGCCATGCACCACTCCGCCGGTCTCGCCATCGTTGCCGCAATGGTGGCGGCCATCGTCGTAGGACTCCTGAACGGACTCATTATTACGGTGGTAAAGATCAGTCCCCTGATCACGACCCTCGCTATGTCCTTCGTAGTCAGCGGTATTGCGCTGCGTTGCACGCAGGGGAACCTCATTGCACTGCCCTCAAAGGGAGCGTTCTACCTTCTCTCCAATTTGCACTTCTTGCGTCTGCCGAGTTGCGTCTGGATTACCTTGGCATTTGTGGTCGTGCTGGCGCTGCTCTTGAATCGCACGACCATTGGTCGCTACATGGTTGCCGCGGGCGGAAACATGGAAGCAGCTCGACTCGCGGGTGTACGCGTCAATGCCATCAAGCTCTCGACCTATGTGCTCAGTGGCGCAGCCGCAGGCCTCGGCGGTTGCTTGGACCTCTCACGCTTGTTGAGCGCGCAGGCGTCGAGCGGCGGCAATGCATTGACTTTCACGGTGCTGGCGGCCGTGGTCGTGGGCGGCACATCGATTGCCGGCGGCGAAGGATCCGTCTGGCGATCGATGATCGGCGTGCTCTTCATTGCTCTCATCGGTAATGGATTTATTCTCTTGGGTATCAACACTCTCTACCAGCAGATTGTGTTGGGTGTGATTTTGCTACTCGCGGTCGGTTTGGACTCCTGGTTCCGCTACCGCCAGAACTAACGAAGTAACGACGTAACCTACGAAGAATGGAGTGCGCATGACGGTGAAGACCTTTGGGCTGAATGGTGTTGACTGGGAGGAGCGCGTCGATTTTGACCGATTGCGCGAGGCCCGCCTCGGCCGGTTGAACCAGAAGCTGAACGAAAGCCACCTCGGTTCGTTGCTGACCTTTGACTTCAACAACATTCGCTACATGACGTCCACGCATATCGGTACGTGGGCTATCGACAAGTTGATTCGCTTCGCCCTCTTGCCCCGTGGTGGCATGCCCGTCGTTTGGGACTTTGGTTCCGCCGCAAAGCACCACGTATTGCAAAACTCTTGGCTAGACCATGGATCGGGAGCCCGTGAGGGTGTCGAGCCCGAACACGGTTCACGTCCCGGTATTTCGACGCTTCGCGGTGCCTTCAATCCGGACGCCGGCATCGCCGAAGGTGTCGCCAAGGCTATTAAGCGCGAACTGCAGAAATATGGCCTCGAGCACGAGCCACTGGGCATCGACGTGGTCGAGATGCCGATTCTGACCGCGTTGCGCAACGAGGGAATTGACGTCGTTGATGGGCAACAATTGTTTCTCGAAGCTCGTCGTATAAAGACGGTTGACGAAATCACGCTCCTGACGACGGCGGCATCAATGGTCGACGCGGCCTATGACGAACTGTACGCCTTCTTGCGACCCGGTGTTCGCGAAAACGAGTGTGTGGGTCTGGTCAATAAGGTCCTGTACGACTTGGGGAGTGAGCACGTTGAAGGGGTGAACGCGATTTCGGGCGAGCGTTGCTCGCCGCACCCGCACGTCTTCACTGACCGACTACTGCGCCCCGGTGACCCCGCATTCTTCGACATTCTGCACTCCTTCAACGGCTACCGCACGTGCTACTACCGCACGTTTGCGGTTGGTAGTGCCAGCGTCGCCCAACGCGACGCGTACACCAAGTGTCGAGAGTTGATGGATAACGCCATCGATCAGGTCAAGCCTGGCGCCACCACGGCCGACGTCGTTTCGGTGTGGCCGAAGGCGCAAGAGTTCGGTTTCCCAGACGAGATGGCGGCCTTCGCACTGCAGTATGGCCACGGTATTGGCCTGTCCATCTGGGAAAAGCCTATTTTCTCGCGCCTAGTCTCGCTCGATCACCCAGAGGTACTCGAGGAAGGTATGTTCTTCGCCCTGGAGACCTACTGGCCATCGAAAGATGGTTGGGGCGCCGCCCGTATTGAAGAAGAGATGGTGGTCACCGCTACCGGCTGTGAAGTTGTCACCAAATTCCCAGCGGAAGAGCTGTTAGTTGCGGGTCAGCGCTATTGGACGGTGGACGGGACGCTAAACCGGACTCGTGACGTGCAGTCGCACCTCAACACTCGCTCCGCACGAGGGCTGAACTAGGACCACGCACCAGTCTGCACGGGCTTGTCGTTCGACGCGACTCGACGTCCAAGAGCGCGTGCTACCTCCGGCATCCACGTTCTGGGAACGAATCGAGGCGCGATGCCACTCGAACGCTACCGAGAAATATAGGTACCGGTCCGGTGCCTGTCACCGCTGGACTGGCCGATGATGCGTGAGTGCTAGAACGAACTCTTGATGGTCAGAACAAAAGCACCCCCGCTCGCGCTTTCCAAGCGCAAGCGGGGGTGCTGCTCGTTACGCGAGGTCGAAGCGGTCGAGGTTCATCACCTTGTCCCAGGCGGCGACGAAATCGTGGACAAACTTTTCCTTGGCGTCATCACTGGCGTAGACCTCGGCGATTGCGCGCAACTGGGAGTTTGAGCCAAAGATCAAGTCGTTGGCGGTGGCACTCCAAGTGCGGCCATTCGCGTTCGTGCCAGCGAACAGGTGGTCACCAGCGTCACTCCACGCTGTCTCCATGTCCAGCAGGTTGGTGAAGAAATCAGTGGACAAGACTCCGGGGCGGTCGGTGAAGACGCCCGCGGGACTGGCCGCCGTGTTGGCGTTCAGCACGCGAAGTCCGCCAATCAACACCGTCATTTCGGGGGCCGTCAGGGTCAGCAAGAGCGCGCGCTCGAGCAACTGCTGTTCAACGGCCTTACCCTTGACGGGGTGGAGGAAGTTACGGAATCCGTCAGCCTTCGGCTCGAGCACGGCGAACGATGCCTCGTCAGTCTGCTCGAGAGTCGCGTCGGTGCGACCAGGCTCGAAGGGCACCACGGTGGGGTACCCAGCGTCGGCCGCGGCCTTCTCAACGGCCGCAACACCCGCCAGCACGATCAGGTCGGCCAAGGACACGGTGGCACCCGTCGCGTTGAACGTTGCCCGAACGCCCTCGAGCGTGGTGAGCACGGTGGCGAGGTGGGCGGGGTTGTTGACGGCCCAGTCCTTCTGCGGCGCCAACGCAATGCGGGCACCATTGGCACCACCACGCTTGTCGGTGCCGCGGAACGTCGACGCTGACGCCCAGGCCGTTGACACGAGGTCGCCAATGCTCAGATTCGTGGCAAGCACGGCGGCCTTGAGTGAAGCCACCTGCTCGTCGTTGATCAACGGGTGGGTGATGGCCGGCACGGGGTCCTGCCAGATCTGCGGCTCGGCGGGCACGAGGTTGCCGAGTCCACGAACGTAGGGTCCCATGTCACGGTGCGTCAACTTGAACCACGCCTTGGCGAACGCGTCGGCGAACGCCTGGGAGTCTTCGTGGAAACGCTTGGAGATCACGGCGTAGGCGGGGTCGAAGCGCAGGGCGAGGTCAGTGGTCAACATCGTCGGGTGCGTCACGCCACCACCATGGGCGGCGGGAACAGTTCCCTCACCGCCACCGTTGACGGGGCGCCACTGCTGGGCACCGGCGGGGCTGTGGAACAGTTCCCAGTCGTACTCGAAGAGGTGGTCGAAGTAGTCGTTACTCCACTGCGTTGGCTTAGTAGTCCAGATGCCTTCGAGACCACTGGTGATGGTGTCGCCACCCTTGCCCGTCCCGAAGCTGTTCTTCCAGCCGAGTCCTTGTTCGAGCAATCCGGCACCTTCCGGCTCGGGGCCGACGTTCTCGGCGGGTCCAGCACCGTGGGTTTTACCGAAGGTGTGACCACCGGCAATCAGTGCGACGGTTTCTTCGTCGTTCATCGCCATGCGGGCGAAGGTTTCGCGGATATCGCGAGCGGCGAGGAGCGGGTCGGCGTTCCCGTTGGGCCCCTCGGGGTTCACGTAAATCAGACCCATCTGCACGGCACCCAATGGGTTGTCCAGGTCGCGGTCACCGGTGTAGCGCTCGTCGGCGAGCCACTCACCCTCGGGGCCCCAGTAGATGTCCTCCTGCGGTTCCCAGATGTCGGCTCGTCCGCCGGCGAAGCCGAAGGTCTTGAATCCCATGGATTCGAGGGCAACGTTGCCGGCCAGGATCATGAGGTCGGCCCAGCTGAGCGCGCGGCCGTACTTCTGCTTGATGCCCCAGAGCAGGCGACGAGCCTTGTCGAGGTTGCCGTTGTCGGGCCAACTGTTGAGGGGCGCAAAACGCTGGGCGCCCGCACCGGCACCACCGCGACCGTCACCAATGCGGTAGGTACCGGCACTGTGCCACGCCATGCGGATAAAGAGCGGACCGTAGTTACCCCAGTCGGCGGGCCACCAGTCCTGGGACGTGGTCAAAACGGCCTCGAGGTCGGCGCGCACGGCGTCGAGATCGAGGGCCTTAAAGGCCTCGGCGTAGTCGAAATCATCGTCCATCGGGTTCGAGAGATTCGAGTGGGCGTGGAGCAAGCGCAGGTTCAACTGGTTGGGCCACCAGGTTTCGTTGCGTGTGGATCCGGCCACCACGGTGTTCGCACCGCCGTTGTAGGGACACTTGGCTTCGTTGGTCATGATTTCTCCTTGTTGCGATGTGTCATTCGGTCCATCCGAATGAACTCTTGAATTACGAACTACCGCGTTGCGCCGGGGGTGGCAACGCCTTGACACGTTGGGCAGATGCCCCAGTAGGCCACCTCAGCTTCATCAATAACGAATCCGTGCGCGTCGGCCGCGGTGAGACAGGGCGTATCGCCGACGGCGCAGTCCACGTCAACGACGAAGCCACACTCTCGGCATACCACGTGGTGATGGTTATCACCAATGCGATCTTCGTAGAGGGCGACGGAGCCCGTGGGCTGAATGCGACGAATGAGACCGTGGTCGACAAAGAGGTGCAGCGTGTCGTAGACCGCTTGCCGAGAGACAGTGCCGATGGCCGACGTGACGGCCCCGATGATGGCGTCGGCGGTTGCGTGCGGCATGGACGACACGGCGTGAAAGACCGCCAGGCGTTGGGCGGTGGTCGAGAGTCCTTCGAGCCGTAAACGTTCGTTGAGATCGAGCACGACGTAACGCTAGCAGTTTTCTAGACTAAGTCTAGAAATGGAAAGACACCACAAAACGGTGACTGATGGTCACCACGTGATGTCGTGGCCCTAATTATCCTGAAGACACCGCGTGAACGAGGAGACCAATGACGGCATTGCATGAACAGCTCAACGAATCGTTGCTCGCGACCCTCACGGAGCAGCTCGAAGCCCGCGTGCGCGACGGTGCCTGTCCTTCGGTGATTGGCAGTGTCGTCTACCAGGGCCGGGTCCTTTTCTCGCACACCGTCGGTGCGTCAGTCATTGGCGAAGCAACGCCGAACCTCGACACCGTGTACCGCATCGCCTCGGTGTCAAAGGGCTTCACGGCCGCCACGGCCCTGATCTTGCGCGACCGAGGAGTGCTGTCGCTCGACGCCCCCCTCACGGACTTCTTGCCTGAGTTCCGCCAGGGTGGGGATGGACCTCGGTACGCGCCACCCACGGTCCGACAACTGCTCGCCATGAGCGGCGGGTTGCCAACCGACGACCCCTGGGCGGACCGCCAAGAGTCGATAACCAATGATGAGTTACGCGCCTTCGCCGCCGGTGGGGTCTACCTCACCACCGCACCCGGCAGCACGTTTCAGTACTCCAATCTCGGCTACGCCCTCGTGGGCCACGTCATTGAGACAGTCACGGGACGAAGGTTTTGGGATGTGGCAACGGACGAAATCCTTCGACCCCTCGGCCTTACGAGTACGGGCTACGAAGCGTCGGTGGTGCCCAGCACCCGCTTGGCCCGTGGGTATCGCCTCGGACCCGATGACTGGGTACCCCTTCCCTACTCGGGACCGGGCTCGTTCTCCTGCATCGGGGGACTGTTCTCTAGTACTCGCGACCTCGCGACGTGGGTCGGCTGGCTCGGCGCCGCCTTGACCGATGAGGTGACCGATAACGACATCTTGTCGTTGGCCTCTCGCCGGGAGATGCAGCAGATTGTGACCGCCATTACGGGGGGCGACAATTTGTGGGTGGGTGAACTGCGCAGCCGTTTCGTTGGCTACGGACTCGGACTCATGGCCGAACACGACCGACGTCAAGGACACTTCGTGTCGCATTCGGGGGGCTACCCCGGCTTTAGCTCGCACATCCGCTGGCACGCCGAGACCGGTCTGGGCGTCGTGGTACTCGAAAATGGCACGTACTCGGGGGCCACCGGGACCGGTATCACGATGATGCAGACGGTGATTGACGACCTCGGGTTCGCCCTCGCCCCCGTCCAACCACTCCCCGAAACCATGGCGCTGGCCGAACGGGCGAACCAGTTGATTGCCAACTGGTCCGACACGGATGCCGAGGCGCTCTGTGAACCGAACGTCGCGCTCGATATGCCATTTGCCGAGCGTCGTGGTCTCATCGCCGACGCCATAGCCGAGGTGGGTGGTCTCACGGAGGCGACTGGCATTGATCGCACCACGATGTCCAGCGACAGTCCGCTCCACCTCGCATGGAGGGTGGCGGGTCGTCGAGGCGTCCTCTCGTGTGTGATTCGCCTCAGCCCAATTGTTCCCGCGCGCGTGCAGACGCTGTGGGTCTCGGTCGAGGAAACTCCGTCGTAGTCGGCGCCGAGACGACGTGAACGATTCGTAGAAAGTACTGCGACGCAGTGCCGTGCACCGCCGACGGCGCTCTTGTTGCGCTGTCGACGTTGGCGGGTGCCCTCGATCTCTACCGGCCACATCGCCGCAACACGCTGACCTAAGATTTACTCACTTCGGCGGTGCAGAGTGACCGACGCAGGACGGATCTCGACGAAACTGAGTGTTCCCATGTCTCACGACAATGAAGTGCCATCGCACGTTCTGACCGTACGCGCCCCCGACCACCCCGGCATCGTGGCGCACTTTGCGGAGGCTATAGCCCAGTGCGGTGGCAACATCGTTGAGCTCGATCAGCACTCCGACACCGAAAGCGCCGACTTTGGGTGTCGGATTGAAATCGCGCCCGGCTTTGATGGTCCGCGACTCGAAGCACAACTCGAAGCACTCGCCGCCGAGTTGGAGGCACAGGTTGATTTTCGCGTGCTCGGCGCGCCCGCGGACCGCATTGTGGTGCTGTGTTCGAAAACGCTGCACTGTCCGAGTGACCTCCTCGCGCGCGCCAGCATTGGTCAGCTCAGTGGTGACGTGGTGGCAGTGGTGAGTGACCAAGAGCACGCTCGCTCCCTGGCCGAGCGCTACGACGTGCCCTACCACTACCTACCGGTGGGTGAAGACCGCGACGCGCAGGAGCGTGCGCTCGCTGACACCCTCGAAGCGCTCGATCCAACGGTCGTGGTGCTCGCTCGCTACATGCGCATACTGCCCGAATGGTTGACGCAGCGCTACGCGCAGCGCATGATCAACATCCACCACTCATTCCTGCCGGCCTTCATCGGGGCGAACCCCTACGCTCGCGCCCACGACCGAGGCGTGAAGCTGATTGGCGCCACCGCCCACTACGTCACGGGTGAACTGGATGCGGGGCCCATTATCGCCCAGGGTGTGGCACCGGTGTCACACCGTGACGACGTTCGCGACCTCGTCCACTTGGGCGCCGATGTCGAACGTTCAGTGCTCAATACCGCGTTGCGCTTGCACCTGGAGCGCCGCGTCATGGTCTTTGGCCAGCGCACCTGCATCTTCAACTAGGCGATTCACTGGTACATTCGCACCATGAGTACTCCACCGACCTTTCAACGCCTTCGTACGTACAACCTGGTGGCTGGGGGACTCCATCTCATCTCCGCCGCCACTATCGTCGCGCTGTCGAACACCTTCGCCCTGCCCGTGACGGCCTACTACATGGCCGGCCCTCCGGGGACGACGAAGCGTCAGCTGGAACTCTTCGGTGGGCTCCGTCTCGCGTGGATTGTGGCCGCGTTCTTCCTCCTGTCGGCATTCGCCCACTTCCTCGTGGCCGGTCCCTGTCGTTCGGCGTACGAGCGTGGTCTTGGACTCGAACGCAATATGTTCCGCTGGGCGGAGTACGCGGTGTCGTCATCGTTGATGATTCTCGCGATAGCCCAGCTGACCGGCATCGCCGACATTTCGGCCTTGATCGCCCTCGTTGGGGTCAACGCTTCCATGATCGGCTTTGGCGCTCTGCAGGAGCACTACGAATCACCCGGCGGCAGCCTGTTGCCATTTTGGTTGGGCTGCGGCGCTGGGGTGGTGCCCTGGCTCGCCATCGGGGTCTACCTCATTGGCCCAGGCGCCCACCAGCACGCCCCCGGCTTCGTTTACGGCATCTACGTCTCGTTGTTCATCGCCTTCAACTGCTTCGCCCTCGTGCAGTATCTGCAGTATCGACGCATCGGGCGATTCAGTAACTACCTCGTGGGTGAGAAGACCTACCTCGTTTTGTCTCTCGTGGCGAAGTCACTGTTGGCCTGGCAGATTTTTGCCTCAGCGCTCGCCGCTACCGCCACGCACTAGGCCAACACCCCTGAGAGCGGGCGACGGGAATCGAACCCGCGTGGCCAGCTTGGGAAGCTGGAACTCTGCCATTGAGCTACGCCCGCGTGAGAGCAATTCTACTCGGGCAATCTGCGACCACGAAAGTGCTGGACTGGCGAGTAACGTGGTCGTGTCTATGGTTCTCTCTGACCGTTCAATTAAAGAAGCGATCGACCAGGGTCGAATCATCATTGAACCACTCGGTCACGAGTGCATTCAGCCCTCGTCCGTTGACTTGCACATTGATCAACTCTTCCGAGTCTTCCGCAACCACTCGCAACGGGTTATCGATGTGCGCACGCCCCAAGAAGACCTCACCGAACTCATTGACGTCGGCCCCGACAACCCCATGATTCTTCACCCGGGTGAATTCATGCTGGGGTCAACACTCGAGCGTGTGGCGATCCCCGACGACCTGGTCGCTCGACTCGAGGGGAAGAGTTCGCTCGGTCGCTTGGGCCTGGTCATCCACTCGACGGCCGGTTTTATTGACGCGGGCTGGGATGGCCACATAACGCTCGAACTGGCCAACCTGGCCAACCTGCCAATCACGCTCTACCCGGGCATGAAAATTGGCCAAATCAGTTTCTTTGAAATGACGACTCCCGCTGATCGTCCCTACGGAGCGAGCGGCCTCGGTTCAAAGTACCGAGGGCAACGTGGCCCAACACCCAGCCGGTACTACGAAAATTTCAACAAGTAGTCGTCCGCGTCGCGAAGGGATGTAATGCTCATTCGTGTTCTCGTTGGGGTGTTCGTCACAGTGGTGGCTTTCGCCATCGCCGGTCGGCGCTTTTGGTGGCTGGCTCGACTGATTCGAAAGGGACAACCGGACGATCGTCGTTGGCAGGGGATACGTCGCACGGCCGAGGTTGAAGTGGTCGAGGTTGCGGTCCAGCGCAAATTGCTGGCGTGGACAATCCCCGGTATCGCGCACCTCTTCACCATGTGGGGATTCGTGGTACTCACCACGACGGTCATCGAGGCCTACGGCGCCCTGTTCTCGCCGTCCTTCCATATCCCCTTGATCGGACAAGACAACTGGCTCGCCTGCACTGAAGATTTCTTCGCGACGACAGTTCTTTTCTCATTGGTGGTATTCAGCGTCATTCGCCTCGTGCAAGCTCCGGCCCGCCGGGACCGAGCCAGCCGCTTCTACGGTTCGCACACCAGGGCCGCCTGGGCGGTGCTGGGCATGATTGCGCTCGTCATCATCACGCTTCTGCTCTACCGTGGTGCCCAGATCAATACTGACCACTTCCCCTTTCACCATTCGTCCTGGGCGTTCGCTTCACAGTGGGTGGCGCAACTGCTGCTCCCGCTGGGCCTCGGGGTCAATCACGTTATTGAGACCGTGTTCCTTCTGGCGAACGTCGCGGTGATTGCCAGTTTTATGGTCTTCATTGCGTACTCCAAGCACCTGCACATCTTCCTCGCCCCACTCAACATCGCCTTCGCTCGCCGGCCACGAGCCCTCGGGGCTCTGGACAAAACGCCGTCGATGAACATGGACGAGGTCACGGAGGACACGGTCTTTGGTGTGGGTCGCGTCGAGGACTTCACCTGGAAGCAGATGCTCGACTTCGCCACCTGCACCGAATGCGGACGGTGTCAGTCTGTTTGCCCGGCCTGGACTACGGGTAAGCCACTGAGTCCGAAGCTGCTCATTATGGGCCTGCGTGACACCATGTTCGCCTCGGCCGACCGGCTCCTTTCGGGTGGCGCCGGTGACGCCCCGACGCTGGTCCCGACGGTCATTGATCCCGACGTGCTCTGGTCGTGCACCACGTGCGGCGCCTGTGTTGAGGAGTGCCCCGTCGACATCGAGCACGTCGACACCATTCTCGACATGCGCCGGTACGAGGTCCTTATGGAGTCACGCTTCCCCACGGAGGCGGGGTTGATGTTGCGCAACCTCGAGAACCAGGGGGACCCCTGGGGCCTGGGAAAGTCGAAGCGACTCGAATGGCTCACCGCCCTCGACTTCGAGGTCCCGGTCTTTGACGGCGAAATCCCCGACGACGTTGCGTACCTCTACTGGATCGGTTGTGCCGGGGCACTCGATGAGCGCGGCCGCGGTCAGGTCATTTCGACGGCGCGCGTCCTTCACCGAGCCGGTATCTCCTTTGGTGTCCTGGGGCCTCGCGAAACCTGCAGTGGTGACCCCGCCCGTCGACTCGGGAATGAGTACCTCTTCCAGGAGTTGGCGTCGGCCAATATCGCCACCTTGCACGCCGCCAAGGCCCGCAAAATCGTGGCCAGTTGCGCCCACTGCTTCAACACGATCAAAAATGAGTACCCCGCCCTGGGTGGCAACTTTGAGGTCATTCACCACTCGGAACTCTTGAACGATCTGGTGGCGACGGGCCGGGTGGGACTCGGCAAGTCGACCGACGTCGTGACCTACCACGACCCGTGCTACCTCGGACGCCACAACCGTGTCTTCGAGGAGCCGCGCGATGCGGTGGCGGCCGCGAGCGGCACCGTGGTGGAGATGGACCGTAATCGGGAGAAGAGCTTCTGTTGCGGTGCCGGTGGCGCCCGCCTCTGGATGGAAGAGTCAATTGGCACCCGCGTTAACGCGAACCGTGTCGATGAGGCGCTCGCCACCGGGGCGAATGTGGTGGCCGCCGCCTGTCCGTTCTGCATCATCATGCTCGACGACGGCGTCAAGGCGCAGGGCCGTGGAGACGACGTTGAGGTGCTCGACATCGCGCAGGTAATTGAACGTTCGTTTCAGTAGTCGAATTCACATCACCGAAACATTCCGCTAACAGTTGCGAAATGCTCAACGAGCAAAGTGGTGGTATCGATCGAGGCCAGCGTTGCCCTCCTTTAGTGAAAAGGAGCGCGAATGCTGTACGCCGCGACAAATATCCCCTATCCCGGTTGGCTGAATCCCGCTGACAACACCTGGCAACTCGTGTCGGCCACGTTGGTCGGTCTCATGAGTCTGCCCGGTCTCGCCGTTCTCTACGGTGGTCTGGTCCGCAAGAAGTGGATCGTCAACACGATGCTGATGTGCTTCGCGGGCTTCGCCCTCACCCTCGTGGTGTGGATGCTCTGGGGGTACAACATGGCCTTTGGCGTCTTTTCCCACTTCGGTTCCGACGGCTCGTTCTGGAGTGGCTTCGTTGGCCACTTCGCCCCGCTGACCTCGGCCTTCTCCGAGCAGGGCCAGGCCGTTTCGGGGGCCAACACACTCATCCCCTTCCACTTTCCGACCGCGACGCTGGCCTACTTCCAGTTCGTCTTCGCCGCCATTACCCCGCTGCTGTTCCTGGGTGGCTTGGTTGGTCGCCTGAAGTTCAAGGCCTGGCTGTTGATTGTGCCGATGTGGATCACCATGATTTACTGCATCAACGCGTGCCTGCTCTGGGGCGGCGGCTTCTTCGCCCAGAAGGGTGCCGTTGACTTCTCTGGTGGTTACGTCATTCACTTGAGCGCCGGTATTGCGGCCTTCGTCGGTGCGGCCATTGTCGGCCCTCGCCGTTGGCAGGACCGTGAGAACGCCTTCCCGAGCAACTTGATGATGGTGGCCATTGGTATCGGCATCATCTGGCTGGGCTGGAACGGCTTCAACGGAGGCGACCCCTTCTACGCTGGGGCCGACGCGGCCGCCGCCGTCTTGAACACCAACGTCGCCACGGCCGTCGGTCTGCTCACCTGGATGTTCCTCGACATGTTCTTGTCGAAGCAGAAGAAGGCCACGTTCCTCGGCGCCCTGAACGGCATCTTGTGTGGTCTCGTGAGCATCACCCCCTCCGCCGGTTGGGTGAATGGTCTCGGCGCCATGGCCGTGGGCTTCATCGCCACCATCGTGGTCTGGTTCGCCTGGAACTACCTGTCGAAGGTAAAGCCCTTCTCGAAGGTTGACGACGCCATGGGTGTTATCTACACCCACGGTTTTGCCGGACTCATCGGTGGTCTCTTGGTCGGTATCTTGGCCGACCCGAAGATGATCGAATACGGCGTGCCGGGCAAGATCTACGACGCCGCTGGCTCCTTCTCCGTCGGTGGCTGGTTCTACAACGGTCACTCCTTCCACCAGCTCTGGGAGCAGACGATTGCGGCAGCCTGGATTATTGGCTACACCGCCGTCGGCACCACGATTATCTTCTACATCGTGAAGGCATTGGTGGGACTGCGCGAGGACGACGAGACGTTGGCTATCGGTGACATCGCCATCCACGACGAAGAAGCCTTCCCCGAGCCCACGTTCGGTGAGCCCGTCTTGACCCCCAGCCACACCCACTCGGACAACAAGTAAGGACCACTCATGAAATTAGTTTCCGCTGTTATCAAGCCCTTCAAGCTCGACGAAGTTAAGGTCGCCGTGCGCGAGGTGGGCGTCACCGGTATGACGGTGTCGCAGGTTCGCGGCTTCGGTCGCACCGGCGGCCACATCGAGATCTACCGTGGCAAGGAGTACGAGTTCGACTTCGTCGACAAGCTCAAGGTTGAAATCGTCACCACCGACGAAATGGCTGACGCCGTGGTTGACGCCGTCAGTCACGCCGCTCGCACCGAGACCGTCGGTGACGGCATGGCGTGGGTGACCGACATTGAGCACGTCGTGCGTTTGCGCACGGACGAGCGAGGACCCGAAGCGGTCTAACGCCTCACCACTTGGTTTCCCCCAACCAACGAACACCCGACGATGCACCGGCCGAGGTCGGTGCATCGTCGTTGGCGCACCAAAAGCACAAGGCCTCCGCAACGCCAAAGCGTTGCGGAGGCCTTGCTCGTATCAACCAGCTTGGCGAGCGACCGCTTCGGCGGCAGCAGCGGCGGCAGCGGCGTCACCGAGGTACCCACCCTCAACAACATTCAAGTTGCTGTCCAGTCGAATGAGGTAGGGAATCCCGGTGGGAATCTCCAGTTCGGCGATCTCGTCGTCATCAATGTTCTCGAGCACCTTGCGCATGGCGCGCAGCGAGTTGCCGTGGGCGACGACCAAGACGGCACCACCACGGACTGATTCGCGACGGAGGTCTTCGGCGATGACGTCCGAGAAGTAGGGGGTCACACGCGCGACGACATCTTTTAGGCACTCGGTGTACGGGATTTTGCTCGAATCAATGTCGCGGTAACGAGGATCAGTACCTTCCCAACGGGGGTCACCCTCGGCCATGGGGGGTGGTGGTACATCGTAGGAGCGTCGCCAGAGCTTGAGCTGGTCCATGCCGAACTTCTCGGCCGTTTCCTTCTTGTCCTTGCCGGTGAGGTCACCGTAGTGACGCTCGTTGAGGCGCCACGAACGTCGCACCGGGAGCCACGAGCGTCCGGCGCTGTAGGTGGCGAGCTGGGCCGTACGGATCGCTCGGGTCAAGAGAGACGTGTGGAGCATGCGAATGTCGAGGTCTGCTTCGGCGGCAAGCAGTGTTCCGGCGGCGAGCGCTTCGGCCTCACCCTGGGCGTTGAGGTCAACGTCGTGCCAACCAGTAAAGAGATTGAGTTCGTTCCATTCGGAGCGACCATGGCGTAAGAGAATGAGATCAGGCATCCCACCAGCGTACTAAGTTTGCCAAAAAAGTACCAAAAGCCTTTATTTTCTTGATGAATGAGAAGTTGAACAAAATCTATTACGACCCGTGAGGTTTTTCTTGACAAGACAAGACTCAACTTTGTACACTGGACTCATACGGTTTGGCGTTCGGAAAGTCCGCGCACTGAACGTTGAAGAAATAGGAGCAACACAATGGCAAAGGCAGTCGGTATCGACCTTGGCACCACAAACTCAGTGGTGAGTGTCCTTGAGGCGGGAGAGCCCGTCGTTATTCCCAACGCCGAGGGTGGTCGTACGACACCGTCCGTCGTTGGTTTTTCCAAGACCGGCGAAGTACTCGTCGGCGAAGTGGCCAAGCGTCAGGCCATCACCAACCCCGAGCGCACCATTCGCTCGGTGAAGCGTCACATGGGTGAGAACTGGACCATCGACATCGATGGAACCAAGTACACCCCCCAGGAGATCTCCGCGCGCATTTTGATGAAGCTCAAGCGCGACGCCGAGGCCTACCTTGGTGACACCGTCAGCGACGCGGTCATCACCGTACCCGCCTACTTCAATGACGCCCAGCGTCAGGCAACGAAGGAAGCCGGCACCATCGCCGGCCTCAACGTCTTGCGCATCGTGAACGAGCCCACCGCGGCCGCCCTGGCCTACGGCCTCGACAAGGAGGGCAAGGAGGAGACCGTTCTCGTCTTCGACCTTGGTGGCGGTACCTTCGACGTCTCGGTCCTCGACATCGCCGACGGCGTGTTCGAAGTGAAGTCGACGAGTGGTGACTCACACCTCGGTGGTGACGACTGGGACGACGCGGTCATGCAGTGGCTCGTCAAGTCCTTCAAGGACACCGAAGGTGTCGACCTCTCGGCCGACAAGATGGCCGTGCAGCGTCTGAAGGAAGCTTCCGAGAAGGCGAAGATTGAGCTCTCCGCCGTGCAAGAGACGCAGATTAACCTGCCCTTCATCACGGCGACCGCCGATGGTCCCAAGCACCTCGACCTCAAGCTCACTCGGGCCAAGTTCAACGAACTGACCGAACACCTCGTCGAGCGTTGCCGCAAGCCCTTCGACCAGGCCATCAAGGACGCGGGTTTGACCCTCGACAAGATTGACCACGTCATCATGGTCGGTGGCTCAACGCGTATTCCCGCGGTGCAGGAGCTGGTCCAGCGCGTGACGGGCAAGGAGCCCAACAAGAGCGTGAACCCCGACGAAGTCGTCGCCATTGGTGCGGCCGTCCAGGCCGGTGTCTTGCGCGGTGACGTCAAGGACATCTTGCTCTTGGACGTGACCCCGTTGTCGCTCGGCATCGAGACCAAGGGTGGCGTCATGACGAAGATCATCGAACGCAACACCACGATCCCGACGAAGAAGTCGCAGACCTTCACCACGGCCGATGACAATCAGCCCAGCGTGGAAGTCCACGTCTTGCAGGGTGAGCGCGAAATGGCCTCGTACAACCAGACGCTGGGCAAGTTCCAGCTGGTCGGCATCCCACCCGCGCCCCGCGGCGTACCCCAGATCGAAGTGACCTTCGACATCGACGCCAACGGCATCGTGAACGTGTCGGCCAAGGACTTGGCCACCGGCACCAGTCAGTCGGTCACCATCACTGGTGGCTCGAAGCTGTCGAAGGAAGACATCGACCGCATGGTGCGTGACGCCGAGGCCCACGCCGAGGAAGACCGTCAGCGTCGCGAAGACGCCGAGGTGCGCAACAACGCCGACGGCCTGGTGTACTCGACCGAGAAGTTGCTCAAGGATCAGGCGGAGTCCTTCCAAGGGACCGAGCGCGAGGACGTGGAATCGGCACTGGCCGGCTTGAAGGAGGCCCTCAGCGGCACCGACAACGCCGCCATCACCGCGGCCACCGAAAAGTTGCTCACCGCCAGCCAGGGCTTCAGTCAGCGCCTCTACGAGGAGGCCGCCAAGGCCAACGCCGGTGGCGCAACTTCCGCTCCGCAGGAAGACGATGAGACCATCGTCGACGCGGAGATCGTGGACTAGTCGTGGACGAATCGACATTCAACGAAGCAGTGGCGGCGTCACCAGACGCCGCCACTGCTGAGAACGTGGAGGTCCTCGCGGCCGAACTCCAGCGCGATGAGTACCGTGCGCTGGCGCAGCAGCTACAGGCCGATTTCGAGAACTACAAGAAGCGCGTGGTGCGTGACGTTGATGACGCCCGCGCGGCCGGCGGCGCTCGGCTCATCAACGCCGTACTGCCGGTGCTCGACGCCCTCGATCTCGCCACCGCGCACTACGGCGAGGGTGCCAACGACGAGGCGAAGGCCCTCGTGCAGTCGCGGCAGTTGTTGTTGGACTCGTTGGGCAAGGAAGGTCTCGAGCGACTGGGCGTCGTGGGCGAAGCATTCGATCCCCAGATCCACGACGCCGTCATGCACGTCGATGGTGATGGTGACGAGCAGGTTATTGACGATGTGTTGCGTATTGGGTATCGCTGGAAGGGGACGGTTCTGCGTCCCGCCATGGTGAGAGTGAAGGGCTAAATGGCCGAACGAGAGTGGTTCGATACGGACTACTACAAAGTCCTGGGTGTCTCCTCGAGTGCGACGGAGAAGGAAATCACGCGCGCCTACCGCAAGTTGGCCAAGGCCCATCACCCCGATACCACGAAGGGATCGGAAGAGCGCTTCAAAGAAATCTCCGTCGCGTACGACGTCCTCGGTGACGCCGCCAAGCGCAAGGAATACGACGAGGTTCGTCGCCTCGGACCGGCGGCCTCGGGATTCGGCCAAGGCCCTCAAGGTGGCGGTGGCAACTTCCAATCGGGTGACTTTGGCGACCTCGGTGACTTGTTTGGTGGTCTCTTCGGGGGCCAGCGCCGTGCTCGCGCGCAGCGTGGGGTCGACATTGAGGCCGCGCTGCACTTGGCCTTCCGCGACGCGGTCGTCGGTGTCACGACGGCGGTGGCGGTGCCGAGTAACGAGAAGTGCCGCACCTGTCAGGGTCGCGGGGCGGCGGCCGGTGGTTTTCATAACTGTGAGACCTGTGGCGGACGTGGCACCATCAATGACGATCAGGGGCCCTTCGCCATGTCATCGATGTGCCCCACCTGTCACGGACGGGGGATCCGAATCACGAAGGCCTGCACCAGCTGTCACGGCTCGGGTCGCGAGCCCTCATCGCGAAAGGTCAACGTCCGCATACCAGCTGGCGTGGTTGACGGTCAGCGCATTCGCCTCAAGGGCAAGGGATCGCCCGGGGCCAATGGCGGTCCCGCTGGTGATTTGTTCGTTGATGTCCACGTAGCCGTTGACCCTCGTTTCGGGCGACGAGGTCGCCACCTCACGACGACGGTCACCGTTGGGGTGACCGCGGCGCTGCTTGGTACTGATGTGGCGGTGCCCACGTTGGATGACGCCGTGACCTTGAAGGTGCCCGCCGGTACCCAGCCAGGTACCACGATGCGCGTCCGTGGCCGGGGAACCCCCGCTGATGGAAAACACCCCGAGGGAGACCTCCTCGTGACCATCAACGTGACGTTGCCAAAGAAACTTACCAAGGACCAGCGGCTCATGATCGAGAAGTTGGCCGCGTCACTCGGTGAGGACCACGCGTCATGAGTCGCCACGAACGTCCGGTCTACGTCATCTCGGTCTTCGCCGAGTTGGCGGGGGTGCATCCCCAGACGCTGCGCAACTACGAACGCACAGGACTGCTGCGTCCCGAGCGCACGAGTGGCGGTTCGCGCCGTTTTTCTGACGCCGACCTCGCGACGTTGCACCGTATTCAAGAATTAACCAACGAGGGTGTCAATCTCGAAGGCGTCCGACGGATCGTCAAGATTGAGGCCGAAATGGCCGCGCTTCGTGAGGAGCTGACGCAGCTACGCACTGAGGCGCACGCCTCCGTGGCGGCGACCCATCGTCAGTATCGCCGCGACCTCGTTCCGGTGCAGAACACGATTGCGGTCTTCATCGATGCCCAACAACGCCAACGAATGCAACGGGACCGTTAGATCCCTGCCCTCGGAGAGGGTGAGTCTCGTTTTTACTAGGATTGTGGTGAGGAAGTACTCGTCGCAAGGAGCCACGTGCCCGCAACAGTCGTAGTAGGAACGCAATGGGGCGACGAAGGAAAAGGCAAACTCACTGACCTTTTGGCGCGCGACATGGATATGGTCGTGCGATACCAGGGTGGTCACAACGCCGGCCACCGCATCGTGGTTGAAGGCGAGGCCTTCGCCCTCCAGCTCGTGCCCTCGGGCGTGCTCTACCCCCACATCACCCCAGTCATTGGTAATGGTGTCGTGGTAGACCCCGGCGTCTTGTTGACCGAGCTCGACACGTTGGCCGCCAAGGGCGTCGACGTGTCGCGTGTCGTCGTATCGGGTAACGCGCACCTCATCATGCCGTACCACCAAGAGATTGACCGACTGACGGAGCGCTTCCTCGGCAAGAATGCGTTAGGGACCACCAAGCGCGGCATCGGACCGACCTACGCCGACAAGTCGGCTCGCGTGGGACTTCGTGTCCAGGACCTCCTCGACCCCAAGATCTTTCGCCAGAAGCTCGAGATCGTGCTGCACGAGAAGAATTTGATCTTGAACAAGATCTACAACCGTCCCTCCATCACCCTTGATTCGATTTGTGAGAAGTACCTCGACGAACTGGCTCCTCGTATTGCCCCCATGGTGGGTGACACCGTGGGGCTCGTCCACGACGCCCTCGCCAGTGGACAGCGGTTGCTGCTCGAAGGCGCGCAGGCGACCTTCCTCGACCTCGACCACGGCACGTATCCATTCGTGACTTCGTCCAATCCGGTCGCGGGCGGCGCCTGCACCGGTTCGGGTCTGGGACCTCGGGACCTTTCGGACATTGTTGGCATTGCCAAGGCCTACATCACCCGCGTGGGCGCTGGTCCCTTCCCCACGGAGCTCGACGGCGAACTCGGTGATCTCCTCGTCGACCGCGGCCACGAGTACGGTACGAACACGGGGCGCCGTCGCCGCGTCGGCTGGTTCGACGCCGTGATGGCCCGCCAGGCCGCGCGACTCAACTCGTTGACGGAAATCGCCCTGACCAAGCTCGACGTGCTCGACACCCTCGACGAAATCAAGGTCTGCGTCGGCTACGAAGCCGACGGTGTGCGCTACGACTTCCCGCCGTATCACCAGTCGGTGTTGCACGACGTGACACCGATCTACGAGACCCTGCCCGGTTGGCAGAGTGACCTGACGTCGTTCACCTCATTTGATCAGTTGCCCCAGGCCGCTCGTGACTACGTGGCCTTCTTGCAAGACACCATTGGCGTGCGCATCTCCGTCGTTGGTGTCGGGCCCGGACGCGAGCAGTTCGTTCGCCCCTCGTGATGCGCGTCGTCGTCGTTGGCTCGGGTGGGCGCGAACACGCACTCGCCTGGGGACTCGCCAAAACGGCGGACGTTCTCGTAACACCCGGTAACGCCGGGATGGCGGCGCACGGGCTGACCTGTACGACAACCCCGGCCACGGAACTCGACGCGGACCTCGTCGTCATCGGTCCGGAGCAGCCCCTCGTCGAGGGTCTTGCGCAACAGTTACGAGCCCAGGGAAAGGCCGTTCTCGGTCCGAATGCTGACGGAGCGCAACTCGAGGGTTCGAAGGCCTTTATGAAGGATTTCCTCGCCGCCGCCGGCGTCCCGACCGCGGCCTACGGGACATTCCACGAGGCCGAGCCCGCCCTCGCGTTTCTCGAGACGATGACCCCGCCCTACGTCATTAAGACTGACGGCCTCGCCGCTGGCAAGGGTGTGCTGGTGACCGACTCACTCGACGAGGCCCGCGCCGACGTCCAGCACAAACTGGCCGGCGCCTTCGGCGCGGCCGGCGCCACCATCATTATTGAAGAGGGACTCATCGGTGAAGAGTGCTCGCTGATGGTGCTGTGTGATGGCACCGCGGTCCGTGCGCTCGCTCCCTCGCAGGACTTCAAGCGCGTCGGTGATGGCGGTACGGGGCCGAACACCGGCGGCATGGGGGCGTATGGCCCTATGCCCCACGTTGCCTCGAGTGTGGTGGACGACATGATGACGCGGGTGCTCAGCCCGACACTGAGCGAGTTGCAGCGACGCGGCATTGACTATCGCGGCGTGCTCTACGCCGGTGTGATGCTGACGGCCAACGGCCCGAAACTGCTCGAGTACAACGTCCGCTTCGGTGACCCCGAAACCGAAGTCCTCATTCCCCTCTACGGCGACCAGGTGGCCGAGTTGCTCCTGGCCACCGCTACCGGGCGTCTCGATACGGTCGACGTGACCCCGTCGGGCGCCGCCGTGACCGTGGTGTTGGCTTCGCACGGCTACCCCGAGTCGTCACGGCGTGGCGACGTCATCACGGGTCTGGCGACGAACGGCCAGTTAGCCGAACCCCTCCCTGGGGTCACGATCTTTCACGCCGGCACGGCGCTCGACGACGCGGGGCGCTTTGTGACCAATGGCGGTCGTGTTCTCGCGGTCACGGCCCACGCGGTCGATCTCACCACTGCTCGTGAGCGCGCCTATCAGGCCGTGGGCCAGATTGATTTCCCCGGTCGCGTGCTGCGACACGATATTGCCGAACTCGCTACGAAAGGCTCCGCATGATTCCTCGTTACGCCCCCAAGGACGTGGCCGCACTCTTTAGTGATGAGCACCGATTCGACACCATGCTCGAAGTGGAGATCTTGGCCGCGGAAGGTTTGGCCGCTCTTGGTGTCTTGCCGAACAACGAGGTGGCCCAGTTGCGCCCTCGTCGTCCGGTGATTGACGCCGACTTCGTGCGCGAGGTCGAGGAACGCGAACTCATCACGAATCACGACACCGCCGCCTTCGTCGACCTCGTCCAGTCGCGTATTGGCATGCCCGAGGGGGCGTGGATCCACTACGGCCTCACGTCGTCCGACGTGGTGGACACGGCGCTGTGCGTCACGCTGACCCAGGCCATGGACATCGTGATTGTTGAAGCCACGGCGTTGCGGGACGCGCTCACGCGTCGGGCACAGGAGGCGGTGTCGTGGCCCATCACGGGTCGCACGCACGGTATGCACGCCGAGCCCACCACCTACGGCGCCAAGTTCGCACTCTTTGCCCTGCAGGTCAATCGCGACATCGAGCGCGCCAAGCGCGCCCGTGACGGCATTGCCGTTGGCAAGCTTTCGGGTGCGGTCGGCACCTATTCGAACATCAATCCCAGCGTGGAGGCCTACGTGTGCGAGCGACTTGGCCTCACGCCGGTGCCGGCAACGCAGGTCATTGCTCGCGACCGTCACGCCGAAGTCCTCTACGCCTGCGCTGCTCTCGGCACCGCAATGGAGCAGTTCGCCCTCGAGGTGCGCCACCTCGCGCGCTCTGAGGTCATGGAGGCGCAGGAGCCCTTCGCCGCCGGCCAAAAGGGCTCGTCGGCCATGCCGCACAAGCGCAACCCCGTTTTGTCCGAGCGTCTCTGTGGACTGAGTCGTGTCCTGCGCGGGTACCTGCTCGCCGGACTCGAGGATGTGGCGTTGTGGCACGAACGCGACATTTCTCACTCCAGCGTCGAGCGCGTTATCTTGCCCGACGCGCTCCAGCTCACCGTGTACATGCTGCGCAAGGCGACCGGTCTGGCCGATGGCCTCGTGCTGTTCCCGGAGCGCGCGCTCGAAAACCTGCACGTCGGTACGCAGGGGCTGGTCTTCTCCCAGTCCGTTTTGCTCGCCCTCGTCGAGCAAGGACTCTCTCGTGACGACGCCTACCGCATCGTGCAGTCGGCGGCGCGCAACGCCGTCGAACAACGCCGTCCGTTTCGTGAGGTCGTCGCCGAGGACGAAGCGGTCACCCTTGATGAGGCGGCCTTCGACCGAATCTTTGACGCCACCCGCATGCTGGCTCACCAGCAGCGTTTCCTCGACGCACTGACGTGGCTCGCGTGACGACTCTCGGCCTCACCCACCTCTACAGCGGGAAAGTTCGCGACCTCTACGCCGTCGGCGACGACCACCTGTTGATGGTGGCCTCGGACCGCCTGAGTGCCTTTGACGTGGTAATGAATGAGCCGATCCCCAATAAGGGTCGCGTTTTGACGGGACTGACGAACTTCTGGGTGCACGAATTCGACCAGGTGCCGACGGCCCTCGTTTCGTGTGACCCCGACGTCATCGATACGTACGTCCCGGGTTTCGGCGAGGCGGTTGAGCTTCACGGGCGAACGATGTTGGTTCGCAAAGCCGAGATGCTGCCGCTCGAGTGCATCGTGCGGGCCCGTCTCGCGGGACAAGCGTACGACGAGTACCGCGTGAGTGGCACCGTTCACTTCATGGACGTGCCGGCCGGTCTATCGCTGACAGACCCATTCCCCCGACCGATGTTCACCCCGAGCACCAAGGCTGAGACCGGTCACGACATGAATATTGACCTGACGACCGCCGCAGCGATCGTGGGGGAGGAGCTACTCGACGCAGCGGCTGCGCTTTGTCTCGAACTCTTCACCAAGGCCAGTGATCGTCTGGCCACCCAAGGCCTCGTGCTGGCTGATACCAAGTTTGAACTGGGATTTGTCGATGGCCAGCTCGTCGTATGCGACGAGGTGCTGACGCCCGACTCTTCACGAATCTGGCCGGCTGAAGCGGTGGTCTCGGGCCAAACGCCCCCGTCCTATGACAAGCAGCCCTTCCGCGACTGGCTCAGCACGCTGGACTGGGATCGAACGCCACCACCACCGATGGTGCCCCAGGACATTGTGGCAATTACCGCTGGACGCTACGAGTCAGCCTACGAGCGCATTACGGGCCGTGCAATTACCACGTGGTTCGGCGAAACTAAGGACTAGAAATTTTTCCGGAAAACTTGCGCGCGTCGTAGCTTGTTGCTATTATCTACTTATTCACTAGTAAATAGTGAATTACTAGAGATTTGCTACCCCCCAAGGAGACAACCATGTATATCCCCCGTTCCCTCGCCTCGCGGCTGGTGACAGCAGTCGCTGTGGCGTCGTTGCCGGCCGCTTTGCTCTTGCCCACCACGGCCCAAGCCAGCACTGACACCGTGGCGGTTGTCGGCTACTCCGTCGCCAAGCCGGCCTTCACCGCCCTCGAGACGGCTTTCGCCCAGACGACCGCCGGCGCCCAAGTCAGCTTCACGAACTCTTTTGGAGCGTCCGACACCCAGACCGACAACGTGGTCAATGGGCAGGCCGCTGACTTGGTGAACCTCTCCTACCTGCCCAACATCGAAACGCTGGTCAGTGCGAACAAGGTTCCGTCAAACTGGGCCAACCAGGAGTTTTCCATCGCCGGCATAAACCCGACATTGACGGGTCGTAAGCAGCAGACGGTCTACAACACGCCGGGCATGCTGACGGACTCGGTGGTCGTCTTTGTTGTTCGCCAGGGGAACCCGCTGAATATTGGCCGGAACTGGCTCAACCTGGCCGAGCCTCGGAGCAAGAAGCAGCCGGCCATCCAGATCGTGACGCCGAACCCGGCGACCTCGGGAAGCGCTCGCTGGAACTTGCTCTCGGCGTACGCCGCTGCGGTGGATGCGAACTACTCCCCGTCCCAGTCCAGTGCTTTCCTCAAGACAATCTTGGCTAAGACCGTGGCCCAGCCCGTAAGTGGCTCGGCGGCGTTGAGCGCCTTCTTGGGTGGTACGGGAAACATTTTGCTCAGCTACGAAGACGATGCCCTGTCAGCCGTGAAGGCCGGCGCTGCAGTGCAGATTGTCTACCCGAGCAAATCGATTTTAATTGAGAACCCCGCGGCCCTCACCAACTCGGGTCTGAATAACCCGGGCGCGGTGGCCTTCTACAAGTACATCTTCTCGCCGGCCGGCCAGACCATTTTGGCCAACCTCGGCTACCGCCCTGTGTTGACCTCGGTGTGGAACTCGGTTAAGTCCACGTTCCAGAGCTACCCGGCGAACGCGTTGAACAAGATCACAACGTTTGACCCGGCGGGCTGGGACACCTTGAACGATTCGCTCTTCGGATCATCCGGGTTGATCACTGGACTCGAACAGTACGCCGGCAGTGGCGCCTAATCGCGTCACCCCCCCGACGCTTCCAACGCAACCACCCCGAACGGGGTGGTTGCGTTGGCGCTCGTCTGGGCTTTTCTCTCCGGGGGCCCAAGGGGCAACCCTGCTCTTCTACAGTCTGGTGGTCTTGGTGCCACTGACCGCCTTGTTCTCAAGTGCCTTCACCCACGGGTGGGGCGTATTTTGGCGTGACGCGACAGCCACCGAAGCCATCCACGCCTATCGCCTCACCATTGTGTGCTCGCTGGCCGGGGCGGCCATCAACGCGGTCGCCGGTCTGGCTATCGCCTGGGTGCTCGTCTGTGACACCTTCCCCGGCAAGTCACTGATAAATGCACTGATTGACTTGCCGTTCGCGTTACCGACGGTCGTGGCTGGTGTCACGTTCTACACCCTGTACGGGCCGCTCTCGCCGGTGCACCTGACCTTGACGGGGACGTGGGTTGGCATCACGGTTGCCATTGTCTTCGTGACCCTGCCGTTCACGGTGAGGTCCGTTCAGCCCGTTCTCGAAACCATGACCTTCTCCGCCGAAGCGGCGGCGGCCACGTTGGGAGCCTCGGGCGTTCGAACCTTCTTCACCATCACTTTGCCGACCTTGTCGCCGGCGATCATCACCGGCGCCGGGTTGGCCTTCGCTCGGGCCATGGGTGAATACGGCTCGGTGGTGTTCATTTCAAACAACCTTCCGTATCACACGGAAGTGGCGAGCTCGTATATCTATTCACTCGCTTCTTCGCAGAATCCCGTTGCCGCCGCCGCCACCGCGGTGGCGATGCTCCTCATGGCGCTCGTCGCCCTCACCGCGGTCAGCGTGACGAGTAGGCGACTGGTTCGGGGGCGATGATGAAGACCTCCCCATTGTGGCTGCGCTTCGTCGTAGTCACGTACATCCTGCTCCTCGTCGGGGTGCCCCTCGGTTTCGACTATCAGCGCATGTTCGCCCACGGTTGGAGCGGGCTGGTGGCCGCATTTGGCGACCCCATGATGCGCTCGGCGATGTGGCTCACCGTCCGAGTCGTTGTGATGACCGTCCCCCTCAACACCGTTGTGGGCGTCGGTGTCGCACTCTGGATTGTTCGCCACCCGTCGTGGCGTTCACGGCTGGTCGACCGCATTATTGATGTGCCCCTCGCCATCTCGCCCATCATCATTGGCTTAATGCTCGAGTTGGCCTACGCCAGCAACGGGTGGTTTGGCCGCCCCGAAGCCGCCCTGGGACTGCACATCATCTTCTCTTTCCCCGGAATCGTGTTGGCCTCCGTCTTCGTCTCATTACCGCTGGTGTCGCGGCAGCTGATCCCGCTCTTGCGTGAACTCGGCGACCATCAGGAGCAAACGGCGGCTTCGCTGGGCGCGGGCCCAGTCCGCATCTTCCTCTCGATTACCTTGCGCTCCCTCCTGTGGGCGACGGCCTACGGCGTGTCGCTGACGACGGCACGGGTACTCGGGGAATACGGGGCTGTCTTGATTGTCTCGGGCAACATCGCGGGGTTAACGCAAACGCTGACCCTGAACATCGGAAGCAATTTTGAAAATTATGACGCCTTCCATGGCTTCGTTGGGGCTGGTGTCCTGGCGACAACCTCGATCGTCATTTTGTTGGTGCTGGGCATCGCCCGCCACCGTGAAAGGAAACGCCATGAGCATCTCGCTTGAACACCTCTCTAAGTCCTTCGGCACTGAGCCCGTTCTCACCGACATCAACGACGTAGTCCCCGACGGCTCCCTGACGGCACTGCTCGGGCCCTCCGGTTCGGGCAAGTCCACGCTGTTGCGGATGATTGCCGGCCTCGAGACGGTCGACCAGGGGCGCATTGTGCTCCACGGTCGCGACGTGACCCACACGCCGGCGCGCCGGCGCAACATTGGCTTTTGCTTTCAGGACTACGCCCCCTTCTACCAACTCTCCGTTTTTGACAACATCGCCTACGGCTTGAAGGTGCGCCGAACCGCCAAAGTGGACATTGAACGAGAGGTCCGCGAACTGCTGGCGCTGGTGCGCCTGGAAGCCTTCGCCGACCGCTATCCCCGCCAGCTTTCCGGTGGTCAGCGTCAACGAATGGCGCTGGCCCGCGCGCTGGCCATCAAGCCCGAAGTGTTGCTGCTCGACGAGCCCTTCGCGGCCCTCGACGCCCAAGTCGGTGGTGAGCTTCGCCAGTGGGTTCGGTCGCTCCAGCACGACCTCGGCATCACGACGTTGTTGGTGACCCACAACCAGGCCGAAGCGATGGAGGTGGCCGACCGCGTCGTCATCTTGAACCACGGTCGCATCGAACAGGCGGGCGAGCCGTCGGCGGTCTACGACAATCCTGTCAACCACTTCGTGCGCTCGTTCTTGGGACCGACGACGCCTTTTAACGGGGTTGCGGTGCGACCACACGACCTGACCTTCGTTGACTCGACCGAGGGGGTGGCCGGCGTCGTCGCTGACGTGATTCGCCTCGGGTTCGAGGTGCGCGTGGTGGTTACCTTCGGCGACGACACGACGTCGTGGGTGCAGCTCACGCACGAGGAAGCCCAACGTCGGTCGGTGACACTGGGGCAACCGGTTACCGTTGCGGTGCGCCGGTGACGAAAGCGTGGTCGCCGTGCCTACTAGCCTTAGGGGGGTGAACTACTCCGTAACTGTTGACGTCACCCTCCGAGCCGGGATCGCTGACCCCGAAGGCGCCACCATCGAACGGGCCCTGCCCGCCTTGGGATTTTCCGGGGTGAGTGCTGTTCGGGCGGGGAAGTCCTTTCGCATGAACGTCGAGGCCGACAATGAAGAAGCGGCTTTGGCCAAGGCCACCTCGTTGGCCCAACGCCTGCTCTCCAACCCCGTGATGGAAGACGTCGTCGCTCGTATCACCTCCGAGGCCTAGCTCGTGGCCCGCATTGGCGTCGTTGTCTTCCCCGGCTCAAACTGTGAATACGACGCGGCCAATGCCGTCAGTGAACTTGGCGCGACGCCGGTCTTTATCTGGCACAGCGCCAATGACCTCGGCGAGGTGGACGGGGTTATTTTGCCCGGGGGCTTCGCCCACGGCGACTATCTCCGACCGGGCGCCTTGGCCCGTTTCTCGCCCGTAATGGCCGCAGTGCAGCACTTTGCCGATAACGGCGGCGCCGTGCTGGGTATTTGCAACGGTTTCCAGGTGCTGACCGAAGCGGGTCTACTGCCCGGAGCGCTGCAAAAGAATCGGGGGCTGACGTTTCTGTGCCAGCCCAGCACCCTCGTCGTCGCCTCGACTCGCTCGGTGCTGACCCGCAACGCCACCGTGGGCCAGCACCTCAGTGTGCCGATCAATCACTTCTCCGGTTCCTACACCTGTGACGACGCCACCTACGAATCCCTCGTGGCCAACGACCAGATCGTCCTGCGCTACCTCGACAACCCCAATGGTTCGCGCGACAACATTGCTGGCGTCTCGAATGAAGCCGGGAACGTTGTTGGCCTCATGCCACACCCCGAACGGGCCATGTCAACGCTGCTGGGTAGTGCTGATGGCCGCGTCCTGCTCGGTGGATTTGTCGGCCTCGCGGCCACCGCCTCACTCTAAAAACCTCGACGATACACGGAGCACTCATCATGGACGCCACCGAACCCCTCCACCGCGCCCTCGGCCTCACCGACAGTGAGTTCGAGGACATCAAGCAGGTCCTCGGCCGCGAGCCGAACCACGTCGAACTCGCGCTCTACGGTGTGATGTGGTCGGAGCACTGCTCGTATAAATCGTCGCGTGTGCACCTGCGGCGCCTGCCGTCGGCCGGTGCGCACGTGCTGGTGGGTCCTG
>CAIKBU010000079.1 GCA_903825765.1 uncultured Actinomycetes bacterium
GTAGAAGGCGTCGGCCGTCTCGGTGATGGGATACGCACCGGCATGTCCCTTGATGAGGTCGACACTAATGATGGCCTTGCCACCAATTTCCACGCCCGTTCCCGAGATCTCGCCATCACCCATTGAGGCGTGCATGTCGCCAATCGACAGTTGTCCACCGGAGTGGTTCACGGGCAGGTGAATGGTGGCACCGATACCGTTCTTGTGGTCGTCGAGGTTACCCCCGTGAGGACCCGCGAAGTAAGTGCCAATGTCACCCGAGGCGGGGGAGACGCCAATGACGCCGAACATCGGCCGCGCGGGGAATGACACTCGGTCATTCATGTGGATCATGTCACCCTCGACGCGGAAGATGCGCGTGGTCGGGTTGGGGCACTGTGCGTGCAGGGGGCCGGTCCCGGGAATGACCATGGCGGAGCCAGTGGCATTCGGCGTGATGGCGTGCAAGGTGACCGACAGTGAGTCGCCGGGTTCGGCGCCTCGGACCGCGATGGGGCCGGTCGCACTGTTAACGCGAGTGACGTCAAGGGCTCCGAAGGTGTCGGCCTCGGTGGTGACTTGACCAGTGAAGCAGTCCCAGGTTTCGATTTCAATCACGGTGCCCGGGTCAACGGTGACGAAGGGCTCTTGATTGGCGTTGAAGGACCAGATGTGCTGGTCGCGCGAAATCTTGACGGTGGGTTCCATGAGGCTCCTCGAATAGGGGTAGGAGCATCGTGGCACACCGAGGGGGTGTCCGCAAGAATTACTGGGGCACTCGTTGGCGCAAGGCTGGGTCGAGCGCGATGGCCCGGGCGATATCGGCGGCCCCCTGGCGACGTTGACCGCGTTTGTTGAAGAGGAAGCCCCGATTGAAGTAGGACTCGGCAATCAAGGTTCTATTCGCCGCGGTGAGTGGCTGTTGCGTGGCCGTTGTGTACAGCGCCAGAGCCGTCGTCGGGTGAGTGGTCGTCTCGAGAATTGCCAAGTTATAGAGGGCATTGATGTAGTTCGGTTGCAGCGCGAGGCAGGCGTGATAGTACCGAGCCGCGACCGTGGACTGCCCGCGGAACTGCGCCACGTCACCCAGGTCAAAGAGCGGCGCCGGATTACGTGGCGCCAATTGATGCGCGCGCTTGTACTCAGCGATGGCGAGGTCGTAGGCTCCGGCTCGCTGATAAGCGATGCCGGCGCGCAGGACCGCGACGTAGGAGGAGCGGGGCGCCGTTTTTGACTGCAGTGAGGTGGTAAGAAAAAGGGCGGCACCACCGATAATGAGACCGAGCAGCACGCGGGGCAGCCATCGCTGGGCTGGGGTGCTCGCGCTCCACTTTGTGAATGTTGACGTCACACTATCGATGGTACTAGCCTCACGGCACACGATGGTCACGCAACGTGACGATTTGGGGCAGAATGGTCGCATGGAACTTCGTACCCGATGGGACAGCGTGCGACGCGAGGCTGCCCTCCTCGATCCGGTTGGCACCTCCAACGTCGCACTGACCTACGACGAGCCGGCCAGTATGCCGGGGGCGTGGCTGCTCGCCATCGCCGCCGCGCTCTTCAATCTCTGGTCACTTCGTGGCGAAGCGCGCGTCGTGGCCTACCCCAACGACAGCGGGCTACACCTGCAGATGACCGCCCTCGCGAGCCACCTCCTTCGGGCCGGTCTCTCGCCCTTCGACCACTGGTATCCCCTGCTGTCACTGGGCTCGCCATTCTTTGTCCAGTATCAAAGCCTCTCGGCCGTCGTCACCGGCGCACTCGGTGGTATCTGGTCAGTGACGACCGTCTACGCACTCTCGCTCTATCTACTCCTCGCGCTATGGCCATTGCTCGTCTATCTCAGTGCGCGGCTGCTCCAACTGGATCGATGGGTCGCGGGGGTCGCGGCCCTCCTTTCACCACTGTTGTTCACGGTGAC
>CAIKBU010000080.1 GCA_903825765.1 uncultured Actinomycetes bacterium
GGCGCTGAGTCATCGTCGACCGGGGGAACGTCTCGTGTGGGTGAGTGACGGTCAAGTCACCGACTCAAACGACCATCCGTGTGACACCCTGACTCTAAGTTGTGCTTCGTTGGTTCGACGCCATCGGATCTCCTTAGTTCGCTCTCTTGATCAGGTTGAAGAGGCATTCCGAGGGGCGCAACTCCCGCTGGACGGTTTTGGTCGAGTGGGACGAGCCCTCCGCCAACGTGCCTAAAAATATTTGCAAACGAACAGATGTTCGTCTAAAGTATCGAACAGATGTTCGTATGAAAGGAAAACAAATGGCTGCTCTCGAACTCATTAGCTTGGCTCCAGAACTAACGACGATGGAGCGTCCGACGTTACGTTTGGTTCCCACGCCGGTCGAGGCTCCCCGTGCCTTTCTCACTGGTCCATTGGTGGCCCAGAGGCGTGCGGCAAGGGCCCGCATGCTGCAGCGCCGCCGCCGCACGGTGCTCGCGCTTGGTGTCGTTGCTCTGGCGGCATTGATGGTGTTTCCCGGTCACGCCTTCGGGACCACCGCCACGGGGCTGTCGGCCGATCAATTGAGCACCGCACCACTTCAGGCTGGGACAACCTACGTGGTGCAGGCGGGTGACTCGCTGGCGACAATCGCCGCAGGTGTGAATCCAGATAATCCGAAAGCGGCGTATCGGGTCTTGGTTAAAGAGCTTCACGCCACGACGGTTGTGACCGGCGAAGTTATTGCAATTCCCTAATTTTTAGGGGTATTTAGGGTACGATTGGTACGTGAAGTGCCCATTTTGCTCGACCGACGACGATCGGGTTATTGACTCTCGGTTAGCCGAAGATGGCGTGGCCATTCGCCGCCGCCGGGAATGTTCGGCCTGCAGTCAGCGATATACCACGTTCGAACGTATTGAAGAAGTCGGTTTATATATCGTGAAACGCTCCGGTGACCGTGAATTGTTCGATCGGGCGAAGATTTTCGGCGGCGTGCGCTCCGCCTGCAAAAACCGCCCCGTCGACGATGAAAGTGTTAACGCCATCGTCGAAAGGGTCGAAGAAGCGATGCGTTTATTGGCGCGAGACGTGACGAGCGAAGAAGTTGGTGTGGCCACCATGAACGAGTTGCGCGCTGTCGACGACGTCGCCTACGTCCGTTTTGCTTCGGTCTACAAAGGCTTCGAAGATGCTGATGACTTCGCCCGTGAAATTGGCATGCTCATCAAGACGACCGCCCCCAAACTCCGGACGTAACCGTGCGACTCGCCGTCTACACCCCGGCTGTGGCGATGGCTATCTACGCCCATCCCGATGACGCTGACGTCGCCGCTGGGGGCCTCATTGCCTTGTGGTCGTCGATGGGTGCGGCTGTGCATCTCGTGGTCCTTTGTGACGGGTCCAAAGGTTCGCACCTCTCGTCCGATTCGACGGTGGCCGTGGCCCAGACGCGCCGCGAAGAGTTGCTGGACGCGGCTGCGCTGCTGGGCGTGCGACAAGTTCACTGTCTGGACTATCCCGACGGCGAGATTTCCAATGACCTGGTGTTGCGAGAAGCGCTCGTCGGCCTGGTTCGCTCGGTTCGCCCTTCCATCGTGGTTGCACCGGACCCTACCGCCACCTTCTTTGGTGGGGTCTACGTGAACCACCGTGATCATCGTGAGACGGGCTGGGCGGTGCTCGACGCGGTGGCGCCAGCGGCCGCGATGCCGCTCTACTTTCCCTCCCAAGGGCTGGCGCATCGAGTGGAGACCTTGCTGTTATCTGGCACGCATGAACCTGATGTCACCGTCAACATTGAGTCGGGCATCCACGCGAAGGTGGCGGCAGTGTTGGCGCATCGCTCGCAAATGGGTGGGGACGCCGACGCTATTGCCGAGGTGGTTCGATCGCGAGCCGCACAAGCTGGACGCCCCGTTGGCGTGTCGTTCGCCGAGGCCTTTCGCAGTGTCGAACTCGACGCCTGAAGCACCAACGTTGGCGCAAGCGCCAATCCTGCATGTCGACCTCGACGCCTTCTTCGCCTCGGTCGAAATTCTCGATGACCCATCCTTGAGGGGCAAGCCCGTCTGTGTGGGTGGCAGTGGTCAGCGCGGTGTGGTGGCGTCGGCGAGTTACGAAGCCCGGCGTTTCGGCGTCTATTCGGCGATGCCGAGTGTCATTGCCCGGCGGCTCTGCCCATCGCTCATCATGTTGCCTGGTCGCTTTGATCGGTATGAGGCGTACTCCCAGAAATTCCACGACATCGTCAATGACGTCACTCCCCACTTCGAACCAATCAGCCTCGACGAGGTCTTCCTCGATATCCGGGGGCTTTCGGCCCTGGGGCGGACACCCCTAGACGTGGCCCACGAGATTCGTTCGCGACTCAGCAATGAGTTATTTCTCGAGTGTGGGATTGGCGTGGCGCGCAACAAGCTCTTCGCCAAACTGGCGTCCAAGGAAGCGAAGCCCCACATCGACGCCCGTGGCGTTCGACCCGGTCGAGGGGTGGTCTGGGTCGATGCGAACCTCGAGGCCTCGTGGCTCGCCTCACTCCCGGTCCGAGCCTTGTGGGGCGTTGGCCCCGCCACGGCCAAGAAGCTGCAACAGCTCGGCCTTGGTTTCGTGCGGGACCTCGCGGGGGTGGATGAGGCGACGCTGGCGCACCACGTCGGTCCGGCGATGGCCGCCATGCTCGCGAGTTACGCCACTGGTGAGGACCCTCGCGAGGTCGTCGCTCAGCGGGAAATGAAGTCACTCGGTCACGATCAGACATTCGCCACGTCGGTAACGGGCCTCGAAGGCCTCCTCCCCCATATTGCCCACCACGCCGACGTCGTGGCCCGGGCGGTACGGGCTCGTGGTCAAGTCGCCAGAACGATCACCGCCGTGGTGCGCTTTGATGACCTGTCAATGGTGCAGCGATCGCAGACACTCCCGTTTGGCGTGGACGACGACGCGGCCATTGCGGCCATCGTGACCGCCCTGGTCGACAGCGTGCCTCTCATTCTCCCGGTCCGCCTCCTTGGTATTCACCTATCGTCATTCCTCACCCGTGACCGCAACGAAGTCCAGTTGAGCTTTGACGTGGCGGCCTCGACCACGACTCGCTCCGAGGCACTCGAGCGGTCGAGGGGTAGCCAAGTAACCAACGAGGCCCTGCGTGACACGCTCGATGCCATCCGCCAGCGATACGGCGATACATCGGTCGGGCTCGCGCGTGATGTACGACGCGACGGCATTGCCGTTGACTCGCAGCGGGGGAGCACCCCCTTTGGCCCGGAGGAAACTAGCGAACGGTAACGAGGGTGCCGAGCGGCGTGTGCGGCCAGACGATCTTGGCGGCCGCGAAGGGCATCTCTACGCAACCGAGGCTTTGGGGGGAGCCGTAGGAGGGACGGAGAAAGCCGTGCAGGGCCTCACCACCGTGAAAGTACGAAACCCACGGGATGCCGGCATCGTTGTACGTTGAGCCGTCGGGATTGGTGCCTCGCATGGTCTGACTCGTGTAGCGCAGGTAGACCGGGTAGGTGCCGGTTGTTGACGGGGCCTGAGGAATGCCCGTGTTGACGAGGGCGTGGAACGTGGCCACGCCGTTGACGTAGAGCGTCAAGGTTTCGGGCAATGTTTGGGTGACGTCCACGTAGTTGTACGTCGACGGGTTGGCGTGGTTCGTGGCGGCGGCGTGGACGAGTGCATTCCAGGTCGGTGCGTTCACAACGCCCGTGGGGTTCAAATTCGTGGTGTTCTGAAAATTCATGATTGCGCCGTGGAGGAAAACGGCAATGTTTCCCGATTTCCAGAGAGCACGAAGACCCCCGGGGAGTTCGGGGTAGGCCCACGTGAACGTACCCGGCACCTGCGTCACCAGATCACTCGTGGGGCGAGTGGGCGTAAAGGTCACGGGTAAGTACTCGAGTTCAGCGAGCAACTGCTCCACCCAACGGGTGGAGAACGAAAAGGTCGTGGTCGACACTTTGGGCGTGATCGCGACGCACGTGGTGGCGCAACGATAGGCCGTGGGCACCTGCACGGTGTAGCCCGAGGTTGCCGACAATCGTCCAACCGGGAGGGCCTCAACCTTGTTCGACGCTACCTGCACCCACCGCGTGGCCAGTGCTGGCGTGAGCACCAGCGGCGGCAGGGCCGATACCGCGACGGGGGTGGTGAGGGTGAGGCGAACAACGGGCATCGAGGCCGTGACGGTGGTCGCCACTTCGGCCCGCACCGAAATAAGCGAGGTGGTGGTCGCTGAGGCCGAGACGGCGAGGGTAGCGCTCGTGAGGGCGAAGCTCGACAGCAGAATGGTGGCGCGACCCATGCACAAAAATTACCACTGAAAATCGGGGAATTCGCGCGTAGGACGTAATTGTCTTCGGGCTGGCGGCGGTGTTGCGGCGGGTCGCTCACAAAGCGCTGTCGGCGGCGACGCGTGGTCTTGTAGGATGGACGTTCTGGCGGCGTGGCCGAGCGGTTAGGCAGGGGCCTGCAAAGCCCCGTAGTCCGGTTCGACTCCGGACGCCGCCTCCAGGAGAACACCGGCTTTCGTGCTCGTCACGAAAGCCGGTGTTCGCTTTAAGGACACACTGTCGAAACACTCGCTGAATTACAATGGAGCAACGAAAGAGGGTGAAATGTCAGCATCAACCAGCCGGTGGCCGAATGTCAGCAGTGCGACGGAGGTTGGGACGTGGTTGCTCGACATGGACGGCGTCTTGGTGCGCGAAGAGCACCCGATCGATGGCGCGAATCGCTTTTTGGACATCCTGGAGCGTTCGGAAACGCCCTTTCTGGTCTTGACCAATAACTCGATGTACACCCGACGTGACCTGTCGGCCCGGTTGGCCTACCGAGGACTCAACGTCCCCGAGAACCGTATTTGGACCTCCGCGCTCGCCACTGCCGGCTTCTTGGCTGATCAGCGCCCTGGTGGCTCGGCCTTCGTCATTGGTGAAGTCGGTCTCACGACGGCGCTGCACGAGGCGGGGTACACCCTGTCCGACAACGACCCCGACTACGTCGTCATCGGCGAGACGCGTAACTACAACTTCGAACGACTCACCAAGGCCGTCCGCCTGGTCGAGGCCGGTGTTCGCTTCATTGCGACCAACCCCGACCCCACCGGTCCGAGCGTCGAGGGCACCCTCCCCGCAACCGGCGCCCTGACCGCGCTGATTTCTCGCGCCACGGGCAAGGAGCCGTACTTCGTTGGTAAGCCCAACCCCCTGATGGTGCGTTCAGCCATGCGGGTGCTCAATGCACACTCGGAGAGCACCGCAATGGTTGGTGACCGCATGGATACGGACGTCATTGGTGGACTCGAAGCCGGTCTTCACACTGTGCTGGTGTTGTCGGGCGTGAGCAGCCGTGAAGACGCCGAGCACTTCCCGTTCCGGCCGTCGCGCATCGTTGATTCGGTCGCCACGCTGGCCAATGAACTCGAAGCGCACCACCAGTAGTTCCTTGACCCTGATGTAACATCGTTGGGTAATGGTGGAGAAGTGAACAAGCTACATATTGCCGTCCCCGAGCTGGTCTTAGGGTTTGACACGGAAACGACGGGGCTCGCCACCTCGTCGGAGAGAGCCATCTCCTATGGCTTCTGCCTCTACCGACATGGTGTCCTCGAATGGACTGAGCACTTCTTCGTCGTGCCCGACGTCCCGATCTCACCCGGAGCCCAGAGCGTCCACGGCATTTCGATGGAATCGCTCCGTGAGCGCTACGACCGGGGCGAAGCGCTGTCGGTGGAAATGGGCCTCATACGCGCCGTTGATATCCTCAGACGTCACCACGACATGGGTGCCTACATCTGTGGCGCGAACGTCTCGCACTTCGATATTGACATGCTGCATCGAAGCTACCAATCGAAATTTAGAAAACACTTGAAAGATGATCGCCTCGATCCGGAGCAGCTACGCATACTTGACGTGATTAGTCACGACATAGCAATGGAGTCGAGAGCACAGAATCCTCGCCGTCGGAACCTCACAGCCCTCAGTTATCACTACGGTGTTCGCGTCGGAGGCCACGATGCGCTCAATGATGCCCAAGCGGCGTGCGAAGTATTCTTCGCCCAGGTGGCGGCGAATACCAATGACTGGTCCAGCATCAGACCTAGCGTGGCCGCAATGTCGGAGGCCGATATCGCCGCCTTTCACGAGCCAACGTCGGGATAGACCCTCCCGAGGTGGTAGGGTAGAAACTCTTAGGGGCCGTTGGCGCAGTCTGGTAGCGCACTTCCTTGACATGGAGGGGGTCACAGGTTCAAGTCCTGTACGGCCCACCGTTTTCCAATAAACCCCCTCGGTGGGTCTGACCGAAAACCCAACATTTCAGGGCTTTCGCGCTTCGTCTCCCTCTCGCCCACGCGAGTTTGTTAGACGATTCACACCCAAAGTTGGTCGACGGACTAGGCACTTTCCCGTGCAGCACAGGGCCTCACGGCCATTTGCGCGCTGGCTTTCAATCCCATCTCTCGGTGTAGCGCCGACGAGTTCACCGGTTCATCACGACTAACGGCGAAGAATTTTCAACATTCTTCCGAAGTCGATTGCGCCGTGTGGCGCCTCCTCGAACAGTCCCGTCCGCC
>CAIKBU010000081.1 GCA_903825765.1 uncultured Actinomycetes bacterium
CACTCGATGAACTTTCAGCGGAGTGGCCACCCTCGCCACTTCTCGATGCGCCAGCGCCGCCCATGGCACCGGCGGCCGCACCAACTGCCGCCACCGTACCAACGGCCGTCGCCAGGATTTCCTTGCGGTGCTGGCTCGGCACGTACTGGACATACTGTCCAAGTGGCCCCGAGGGAACAGCACCAATATGACCGAGCACCGAACCAGCCGCCACGGTGAAATCCTCAAAACCAGCCACGCTCGTCTGTGTTCCGCTGACGAGACCGACGCTGACGCGGTGTGCCCCGACGGCCAGCGTCGAGGGAAGTGTCAGGGTCAGGGTTGTTGAACCCGTCGCTGAGGTTTCGGCGGCAGTGGCGTTCAGCACATCGCCGTCAACCCAGGCGGAAAGTTGCAGTTGTGCGGGGTACTGACCAACCGTAATCGTGACCTGGCAGTTGGCGATGGGGGTGTTCGGCGGCCCACAGAACCTCGTCACTGTTGACTGTCCGTGCAAGGAGGCGAACGATCCGAACGACATCGTGGTGGGGGCCGACCGTGCCGCCAAAAACGCACCGTTCTTGGCGTTGGTGGCGACGACAGAACAGTGAGCGACGGCCGCCCCACCGGTATAGGTCAATTGGTCGCCCCGTACGACACACTGCGGCGACTTTGTCACATACGACGTGACGTGGGCGCCAGAGCCGCCAGTGGTCTGCAGCGTCATAGCCACCCCCGCAATACCGGTGCGTGCGCTCAAATGAAGCGGCGCCTGTGCCTTGAGGTGCGGGGGCGCAATCGTCAAGAGCGCGGTGGAGGTGTCGTTAAACGTGACGTTCGGGTCACTGCCACCCCAGCAGTAAATCGTAAGGGGCGATGCCGTGGTGGTCACGGTGGTCGTGTAGTTCGACGAACAGGAGGGAGAGGTCTCGACCGTCACCGGAATCTGTGGGCCCGTGGCCGATCCCGCGTGAAAACTGAAGGTGTAGGCCGGGGCCGCCGTCTTGGCAACGACCCTAAGGGCGTCGGGCACGACGAAGAGTGTTGCTTTATTGATGGTCAGAGAAGCGGTCGAAGAAACGTCGAGTGTGGTCGCCGTGTCGCTGCCCGCGCTACACGTAATGGCACCGGCGTAGGATCCGACATTCCACGTGCCGTCGTAGCCCGAGGTGCACGTTGGCGGGGCCGTCAGCGTTGGCGTCACCACTGGTCCCGCCGGGCTCCCTTCGTGGTAGGTAAAGGTGTAGTTCGGCAGTGCGTCTGAGTAGGTAATGACCTGATTATCCGGCACGACGAACAACGTGCCTCCTCCATCGTGGGGGTACATCGACAACTCCCCCACCGTGGTGGGGATGTTCAACATATGCCCAGCGAACGTTACGGCTCCCGCCGAAATCGAGAAGAAGCTCGCCCCCAGTAGGACGGTTGCGAGTGCCAAGGGAGCCAGCAGTGCCCCCACGAGCGCCAGTCGCACCCGTTGAACGAGTCGAACGTGCCCCGAGCGAGGGGGCCAGTCGCTGCGCTTCATTCGTCGTTTCCCTCCAGCGTTCATTTCAGTTGCTCACGTAGACCGCGTTGAGACCAAACGCCCACTTCAACTGAGCCGGTTGCGTGGTGACGCTGAGCGTCACGCTGGACAAGCCGAGGGACTGGAGCGCTGATCGTAGATAGGACGCAGTGGCCTGGGCGCGTTGGGTCGCCAGTGATGCGTTACTCGCATTGACGTACCCCGCCACGAAGACACTTGTCACGTGGGCGCCCTTGAGCGACGTGGCGTATCGCGTCAGTGACGCTTGATCGGCCGTCGTCAGGGTGCTTGAGCCGGCGCCGAACAAAACGTAGAGCGATTGGCCGTGCGGTGACGCAATCGTGACGGTCACTGGAAGCGAGTTAGCGCTGGCGTAGATGCCATTCGCCGCGTTGACCGCGGTGACGGTACAGATGCCCGTTCGCGTCGCACTCAGCAGCCCCGCCCTCACCGAGCACCCATCACCCGTCACTTGGTAGTGGTAGGACTTTACCCCGCTACCACCGGTGGCGGTCAAGGTGAGTGGGGCGCCAATGACGGCCACCGTTGGCGAGCTAATGGCCACTCGCGTCTGCCTCGAAGGCGTAAAGGCGACTGACACCGCAGCTGAGGAGACGCTGGCGTAAATACCGTTACCCGGATTGTTGGCCGTCACCGTGCAGGTTGTTCCCGATGACACCGTCAGCGAACGCCCACTGAGGAAGCATGAGGTGCCACTGACGTGGAACTGGGGCGCAACCACGCCCGATCCCCCAGCCGTCGTGAGGGTCACCGTCTGGCCGGCTACCGCGGTGGTCGCCGAGGTGATACTGAGGGTGGCCTGGAGGGCCCACGCGAAGTGAATTGTCACGGGTGGCGACGATGTCGCCACGTAATAGTCGGTCTGTGCATTGTGCGCACTGACCTGACAGTCAGTCGCCCCACTCGCCATCAGCGACGAACCCTGCAAGGTGCAGCCCAATCCCGCCACGGTGTAGGTCGTGGGTAACGACCCCGCGCCACCAGTGGCGGTGAGGACAAGTGCCGTACCCGCTACCCCACTGGTCGCGGCGGTGATCTGCAAAGGCGTTGGGGCAATGCGCGCAATCGTGAGATTCGAAGTAGCACTCTCGTTAAAGGCGTAGTTCAGATCAGTGCCGTAGTTGCATCGAACGGTCAATGGCGACAGCGCCGCGGAGGTGGTCGCGCTGTAACCACTCGCGCACACCGGCGTGACCTGAATACTCGGCGTTACCACTGGGCCGGTGGCGCTCCCCGTGTGATAGGCGAATGGGTACGACGGCACTGGACTAAGCGCGTTGACGGCGACAGCACTGGGCACGACAAAGAGGGTCACCTTACTCAGCGTGAGGTCTTGCGTCGTCAGTACTCCAACGAAGTTGCCATCGCTGGTCGCCGACACGGTCAGCGAACACTGTCCGGTACCGGCGGTCAACGTTACCTTCATGCCGTTCACCGCACACGCCGGATTCGACGACGTAACGGTCACCTTACCGAGATCACCCTTGGTGAGGGAGTACGTAACGGTGTACACGCTGCCGTACGCCGTGCTCGATGGGGTTGAGGTGAAGCGAATGGTTGGGGTGGCCTGATCAATGGTGAGGCGTGCACTCGTTGTCGTGTCGAAGACGTAATTCGGGTCGCGTCCACCCTGACAGTTAATCGTCAACGGCGAAAGTGCGACGCTCGATAGTGGACCGTAGGGCGACGCACACGTGGGCGACGACGATGGCGCCACGGTGACGACCGGACCATCGGTTGCGCCGAGGTGAAAACTGTAGGTGTACGGCGGGACTGCGTCCCCGTAGATCATGCTCTGGTCATCGGGAACGACGAACAGAGTGTCGGGGCTGACAGTGATTGACGCCGTACTCGAGACGTTGAAGACGTAGTTCGGATCTTGCCCCGCCTGGCATTGAATAGTAAGTGGCGAGTCGGGCACCGTGGTGGTCGCCGAGTAGGGCGAGGTGCACGTTGGGCTCTGCTCCAACGCCACTGAGGCTGGTGATCCCGTCGGACTATCGGTAAAGAGCGCGTAGGTGTAGTCAGGAACGGCATCGCCATAGTTGACCTGTTGGGCGTCGGGGACGACGTAGAGCAAGATTGGTCGAATCGTGAGGGACGCCGTACTCGACGTGTCGAACACGTAGTTGGGGTCATAGCCCGTCGCGCAGGTGATCGCGTGTGCGTAGGTCCCGGCATTCCAGGTGCCGTCGTAGTCGGACGTGCAGTACGGCTCTGACGCTACCGACACCTCGAGGAGGGGGCCAGTAGGTGAGTTGAGGTGATAGGCAAACGTGAAATCCGGCGCGGCGTCGGCGTAGTTAATGCTCTGCGCAGTAGGCACCACGTACAGCGTCACCTGGGCAATAGTGATCGTGGGCACCAGTGACACGCCGTAATCTGAGCCGTAGTTGAACTGACTCGTCGGGTCTTGGTTCCCGCCGCCCTGGTATTGGGCCGTGATGACGTCGCCGGCAAATTCGATGTTCGGGTCGGTACACCCTGCCCCGTACCGCTCACCGCCACCCACCGCGGCGCCCAGGTCCGTCCAGGCGGATGACGAGCACGCCAGTGCCCCGTTGTCGCTAATGGTCAACGTTCCCGTCGGAGGAGTCGATCCCGCTGGGATCGTGAGTGTCACTTGGTACGCATTCGAAAAGCCACCGAGCGGCGATCCGGTCAGCGTGAAGTTCAGTGCCGACAGGTTGCAGGTCACCACACCTTGACAGCGGTTCGTGAAGTTCACGACGTTCCCGACCGACCAGCGCGAAATATTTTGAGCGAAACTGGTCGCTCCCTGGAACAGATAACTCATGTCGGTGACGTTGGCGGTACGCCACGTCGCAAGGGGCTGGTTAAAGGCCGTCGCCGAGGCGAAGGTGCCACTCATATCAGTAACGCTCGAGGTGTCCCATTTGCCCAGGGGTTGGTTGAATGCGGTCGCACCCTGGAAGGTGGCGTTCAGGTTCGCCACCCTGCTCACGTTCCATGTCTCGAGGGGCGCATTGAAGGCGGTGGCGTAACTAAAGGTGCCGTTGAGCGTCACGACGTTCGAGGTGTCCCACGCCAGTGCCTGATTGAAGGAGGGGTCGTAGGCGAAGGTGAAACTGAGATCAGTGACGTTCGTGGTCTTCCAAGCGTTGAGAGGTTGGTTGAAATCGCTCGCCCCAGCAAACATGTACGCCATAGTGGTGACGTTGTGCACGTCGGAAAAGAGTGGGCTGTTGAAACTCGTCGCGCCGGCGAACATGCCGCTCATATCGGTGACACTCTGAGTTGCGAGCCCCGTGAGGGAGCGGTTGAAGGCGGTGTCTCCTTGAAACATGCCGCTCATGTTCGTGACGTTCGGCGTGGTGGTGAACACCGCACTATCAAACGAGGTGGCCCCGAGGAACATGGCCGCCATCGACGTGCACGACGACAGGTCCCAGGCCGTCAAGGGCTGGTTGAAACTACTCGCGAGCTCGAACATTCCGTCCGCCGTCGTGAGTGCCTGGGTACGCCAACCGGCGAGTGGCTCATTGAAGGCGGTGGCATCAAGGAACATGTAACTGGCATCGGTGACGAGACCCATCGACCAATTCTCCAAGGGCTGATTGAACGACGAGGCGTTGGCGAACATGCCGTTCATCGTCGTCACCGAGGACGTGTCCCAACTCCCCAGTGGCTGATTGAACGACGTCGCACCCGAGAAGGTAAAGATCATTTCCTGCACGTTGGTCGTCGACCAATTGGCGAGTGGTTTATTGAATGCCGTGTCTTGCTGGAAGACGTAGTCCATTTGGGTGACGTTGCTCGTATTCCAGGCGTTCAGCGGTTGGTCAAAGGAGCTCGCAAACTGAAACAGACCATTGAGGTTGGTGACATTGGCGACGTTCCAGTTACCGATGGGCTGGTTGAACGCCGACGCGTTTTGAAACATAAAGCTGAGGTCGGTTACCGCGCCGGTCTGCCAATTCGATAGTGGTTGGTTGAAGACCGGGTCGGAGGCGAACATAAAGCTCATCGAGGTGACCAACGCCGTCTGGGAAAACAGTGGACTATTAAACGCACTCGCCCCTTGAAACATGTAGCTCATGTCGGTGACGTTGTACGTGGCCCACGGTAACGGTTGATTAAACGATGTGGCACCCTCAAACATCCCCGCCATAGTCGTGACGGCGCTGGTGTCCCAGGTGGCGAGGGTGCCGTTGAATGACGTTGCACCGTCGAACATATAGCTGAGGTTCGATACGGTGCCGGGCAAGGTCGAGGGTACGTGTTGCAAGGTAATTGCCCCGTTGAAGGCGTAGGCGAAGGACTGCCACGGCCCCGACCAGCTGGTGACCGAGGTCAACGCCACCAATGGCGTCGCCGAGGCAGAACCGAAGCCCACCACCTGACTCGAAGCGGTAATCGTTACCGTGTAGGTACCGAGCGCCGCGTAGTGGTGCGACAACGACGAGTTGACCGACCCGTCGCCCCAGTTGATCTGCGAGCCACCGTCGGTCACGGGCAAATTGTTCGCGTCGACCAATGGCAGTGACACGTCGGTCGGGTTCGTCAACACGAGCGTCATCGCAGGTCGAGTGGTCACCGCGGACGCGGTGCCACTCGCCACCATGGACCACGTCACGAAGAAGAAAACACCGACGACGAGACTGGCGGCGACGAGACAAACTTTCGTCAAGAGAATGCGCTTCGCCATGACTACCTCACCACACACCGTCGTCTCCACTTTCAATCACGTTTAGACCCAGTGGTGTTGGCCTTTCTCTATTTAACCACGCCAACCTGTCGTGCTGAGTCGGGCGCGCCGTACCTCGGCGTGTCACACGCGACCAGCGATGCATTGGCCCTCTCACGCGGGTGCGTCAGAGTGGTGGCGTTTCCAGACGCGGTACAGTAGCGCAGTGACTGATGCCAACGAACTCCCCGAAGAAATCGCCTACCTGCAATCCACGCCAGTGGAGCAAGTCCTCGGCAACCACATCTTTGTCCTTTTGCAGCTCGTCGCGGTTCACGTCGCGGCCACCCCACCGAATCTCGAAAGCGCGCAGCTGGTCATCGACATGCTGGTCGCGATGATCGAGACGGGCGGCGACCGCTTGGGCGAACACGTCACGTTGTATCGGGGCGCCCTCGCCGAGACCCAGCAAGCATTCGCGCGGGCCGTCGCCCAAAAAGGAAGCTAATCCACTATTCGAATCGCTGAGGCCTCGTCAACGCCGAGATGGCCGACGACGCGCGACGCCCTGACGGTGGCCCCAACTGGCACCTGGCGCGTACCGTCAGCAATCGTGACACAGTGGAAATACAATTCCTCACCGTCGCTACTGCGTAGCCACCCGTCACCGCGGTGAACGTCAAAGGAGACGACCTCACCGAGCAGCATTACGCCCCGAGTGGTCCACGCTTGACGATATTGACCATTTCGAGCGCCGTCAGGGCCGTTTCGCGCCCCTTGTTGGTATGGTCGGGCATCGAACGCTCCAGCGCCTGGTCCACCGTATTGGTGGTCAGCACGCCAAAGATAACCGGGGTCCCTGTAGCGAGCTGGACGTCTTGCACCCCGCGGGCACACTCCCCCGCGACGACGTCGTAGTGGCCGGTGTCACCACGAATGACGGCACCTAACGTCAGCACGGCATCGACCCGACCCGAGGTGATCATGGCCTTGGCCAGGAGTGGCAGTTCAAAGGCTCCCGGGGCCCAACCGAGGACAATGTCGCGTCGCTCGACACCCTTCTCGAGGAGCGCCTCAAGGGCGGCATCAAGCAGTCGCGTCGTGACGCCACCATTGAATCGGCCACAGGCGAGTCCAACACGGACACCACGGCCGTCTTCACTGGCCCGCAAGTACGTACCGACTCGTTCCGCGAGCAAGACTTCGGTCGTGGGGTCAAAGGCTGTCTCATTGGTCGATGTCATCAAGGCCCTCCAGTAGGTGTCCCATTCGTTCGCGCTTCGTGCGAAGGTAGTCAATATTAAATGCCGTTGGTGTGCTCTCGAGAGGAACTCGCCCAACAATGTTCAGGCCGAATCCTTCGAGGCCACCGTACTTCGCCGGGTTGTTAGTCAGGAGTCGCATGGTGCTCACCCCGAGGTCGACGAGGATTTGAGCACCGATGCCGTACTCACGAGAGTCCACTGGCAGACCGAGTTCGGTGTTGGCGTCGACGGTGTCGGCACCCTGCTCTTGCAAGGCGTAGGCGCGAATCTTGTGGCCGAGCCCAATGCCACGCCCCTCGTGTCCACGAAGGTACACAATCACTCCGGCACCCTCATCGGCCACCTTGGCGAGCGCTGACTGAAGTTGGGGGCCGCAGTCGCAGCGCAGCGAGCCCAGTGCGTCGCCGGTGAGACACTCGGAGTGCACGCGAACCAGCACGTCGTCAGTTGTGGCGTCACCGTAGACCAGGGCCATGTGCTGCTCACCGTCCAGCACACTTTCGTAGACCACCGCATTGAATTCGCCGTGCACCGTTGGCAGCGAGGCCTCAGCCACTCGCCGCACCAATTTTTCGTGCTTGCGGCGGTAGCGAATGAGATCCGCAATAGTAACGAGCGGCAGGCCGTGCTCCTCGGCGAACGCTTCGAGCTCCGGCATACGAGCCATGTCGGACTTATCTTTGGTGACTATTTCACACAACACCCCAGAAGGAAACTTGCCCGCCAAGCGGCATAGGTCAACCGTGGCCTCGGTGTGACCCGCTCGCTTTAAGACGCCGCCGGCGCGATATCGCAGCGGGAAAATGTGCCCCGGTCGATTGAGGTCAGTCGGCTTGGTGGCGGGATCGATGAGTGCGCGAATCGTCGCGGCGCGGTCAGCCGCGGAGATGCCCGTCGACGTGCCGTGGCGGTAATCGACGGTCACCGTGAAGGCGGTGCGCTGCGCTTCGGTGTTGGCCACCACCATGAGGGGTAGTTCGAGTTCGTCGGCGCGTGCCGCCTCGAGTGGCGAGCAGATGACGCCCGAGGTGTGCTCGAGGAAGAAGGCCATCGCCTCGGGGGTCGCGTCTTCGGCGGCCATAATGAGGTCCCCCTCATTTTCGCGATCTTCGTCGTCGACGACCACGATCATGCCGCCACGCTTCAGTTGTTCAATTGCCTCTTCGATTGTCGCAATCGCCATTAGATCTCCACATCCACTCGAATATCGTCACCAGTTGGTCGCACCGCCGTAAAGCGGGCTCGGCGCAGTTGCGACAGCGTACCGGTCGAAAGGGTCCGAAGCGCCGCGGTCGTGTCCTGACCACCAGCAAATGCGGGGGCTAGGTACCAGACCACGTGGTTTACCAACTCGGCGTCGATGAAGGCCGACACCGTACTCGGGCCACCCTCGATCAGAACTTGCAAAACATCGAGTTCGCCAAGTTCGTCCAAAATGTCGCGCAACGAACCGGTTCGCTCGAGGCAGGGTCGCACCCGGGCCGACGGTGGCGCAGCGCCGAGGACCACCCGAAGCGGCTCGAGCACGATGTCGCCGAGACGAGCGGTCAGCGCGGGGTCGTCGCTGCGAACGGTACCCGCGCCCACAATGATGGCCTGACTTTGGGCGCGCAGGAGGTGGCCATCACGTCGCGCCGCCTCACCGGTAATCCACTGCGAGGAACCGTCGGCCATCGCAACCGCGCCATCCAGCGTGCTCGCCACCTTGGCAATGACGTAGGGTCGCCCCGTAATACGGTGCCACAGGTACGGCGCTAGTTGGACGCGCACCTCTTCAATCAAAACGCCGGTCGTCACTTTTATGCCGGCCTCGCGAAGCGCGGCGACTCCCTTACCCGCAACGCGAGGATCAGGGTCGAGGGTGCCAACGACAATGTGGCTAATGCCGGCGTCAATAATCGCCTCGACGCACGGCCCGGTGCGCCCGACATGACAGCAGGGCTCCAACGTCACCACCAACGTCCCACCACGAGCATCGCCGTTCGCGGCCGCGAGGGCCTCGATTTCGGCGTGCGACGAACCGGGCACTTGGGTATGACCACGTCCGCGTTCGACGCCGCCGGCGTCCAGAATGATGGCACCCACCCACGGATTTGGCGGGGCGTGCAGCCGGGCCTTGTCTCCTTCGACAATCGCCTCCGCCATCAGGTCCTCGAGGTGAAGTGTCACGCTCGGGCTCGAAGGGCGACGTCGCGAATTGCTGCGGCGGCGGCGAGGGGGTCGGGAGTCGCGAAAATAGCGGAACCCGCCACGAGTACATTGGCACCCGCCGCGGCCGCTTCGGGTGCCGTGTGAAGGTCAATGCCCCCGTCAATTTCCAAGTCGCAGGCCAGTCCGCCTTCGTCAATATCGTGACGGGCGCGACGCAACTTCTCCAAGACATCGTCAATGAAACTCTGCCCACCAAATCCCGGGTGCACGCTCATAATCATCAGATAGTCGATGTCGGCCAGAAACGGGGCCGCCGCTTCGTAGGGGGTCTCGGGGTTGACCACCACCCCCACGCGCATACCGAGCGCCCGAGCGTCGCTGATGAGATTCTTGGTGCCACCGACTTCGACGTGGACTGAGACCCCGTCGGCTCCCGATTTGGCGAAGGCCTCGAGGTAGCGACCGGGGTCGCTCATCATGAGGTGGCAGTCGAAGAATCGCTCGGAGTAGGGTCGCAGCGACTTGATGACGGGCGGTCCGAGGGAGATGTTTGGCACAAAGTGGCCGTCCATGACGTCCACGTGCAACCAGTCCGTCTGTGCGTCTACCGCCTGCACCTGCGCGGCCAGTACACCGAAGTCAGCCGCCAAAATTGACGGGGCGATACGCAATGATCCAATGGGGCCGGGGTCGATGGCAGTCACAACGCCAGCCTACGCCTACGACCAGGTGGCGTCCGACGCCAATCGGGCACCGGCCCACCACGCTGACGCTTCCATGGGTCGGCCACCCTCGGGCTGGACCCGGTCAAGCCACAAGATGCCATCGGTCATGGCGAGTCCGACGTGGGGACCGAAGGCCACCACTGACCCGGGTACCGCGGCGTGCACGTTTTCACCCTCATGCGCCGTCAGTACGCGAAAACGTTTCGTGGCTATGAGGCACCACGCGCGCTCCAGTCGAACAATCCGCGCGGCCTGGGATGGCGTCATGGTCGCAGCGAGGCGGAACGTGTCACTGGTCAACTTTTCGGCGTAAGTGGGCTCCCCCTTCTGCGCCCGCGCGTGTTGCAGCCGTTCTGGGGAAGCGAGCACCTCGACGAGGAGCGCGGCCCCGAGGCGGGCGAGTTCACCCGTCAGTTCCGACGCGGTCTTTTGACCCACCGGCACCCGCACCTCGGCGTGAACGGGTCCCGTATCGAGCGTGACCTCGAGGCTCATAATGTCCACACCAGTCACCTCGTCCCCGGCCAGGATGGCGCGCTCCACGGGCGCCGCGCCGCGCCAGCGGGGCAAGAGCGAAAAGTGCACGTTGAGCATGGGGAGACGTTCCAAGACTGGCCCAGGAATCATCGCTCCGTAGGCGACGACGACGCCACGCTCGGCGTCAACGCCGTCGAGGTCGCGAACGTGGTGGAAGACGGGAATACCGTGCGCTTGGGCGGCAACCTTGACGGGGCTCGGTGAGAGTTCGGCGCCGCGCCCTCGGCGACGATCGGGACGAGTAACAACGCACACGACCTCGTGACCGGCCGCTACCAGCGCGTCAAGTGAAGCGACGGCTGGTTCTGGCGTACCGAGGAAGACCAGTCGCATTAGTGACCGAAGGGATTGAGCCCTGGGCTCTGCGCCGATCGCATCTTAATTTTGGCGATGTCGCGCTTGGATTCCTGCGTTTGCTCCGGCGTCAAGCAGTGCAGCAACAGGTGGCCGTCGAGGTGGTCCGTCTCGTGCAAGAAGATGCGAGCATGAAACTCTTCAACGTCCATATCAATCGGATTACCGTCGAGATCGAGGCCAACTAAATGCACTCGGTTTGGTCGCAGAATCTCCCAACTCAGTCCGGGCACCGAAAGGCACCCTTCTTCGTAGAGCCATTCACCGCTGGTCTCAATGATGCGAGGGTTGATCACCGTGCGTGGCCCGAGGCCGTCACCCGCGTCATAGACGAACATCCGCTTCGAAATACCCACCTGATTTGCCGCGAGGCCCACACCTGGAGCGCGATACATCGTCTCAATCATTGTCAATGCCAACTGGGCAATTTTGCCGTCAATGTTGTCTATTTCCTGCGTGGCCATGGCCAAGACGGGGTCACCGTAGGTGCGTATGGGGAGAGTGCTCACCCTTCTACGATAGCCCTGCGATGGAGAAAAGGCTGACCGCGGTCGCTAGCGCACCGCAACGCGCAGCTTGCCGGCGCCGCGCACGCCGTGGGCTAGGACGTCGCACAGCGCGTCGACGGAGCCAGCGCGCAACGTCGTTACGCCTTCCTTCGTCGAACGTCGAATCGACCCCGTGTTGAGACTGGCGAGAAAATCCTCCGCCCCTTCTCCCGACACTTCGGCGACCGCACCGAAGGGCGGAAGTCCCAGGGCTTCGGCGGTGTCAACGTCATCGGTTCGCAGTGTCGTCACGTCACCCGATCGCAGCACCTGGAGGACTTCGTCGTCTCGCCGCGTTTGCACAACGACCAGGCCGCGCGCGTCGCGACGCGCGCCCACCAGTCGTCCCGCTTTGGCCACGGCTTCAATCGCTTGGCGTCGCGCCTCAGTGCGGGGTGCGAGGAGGTACTGGTCGTAATCGACGAATATCACCACGCCACAGCGCCGGATGCGCGTAAAAATGGCCTCCGTGCCCACCACCACGCGTGACGTGGGGACGCCGTCACTCGATGCCGTTACCTCCGTGACGTCGTGTCCGAGCTGGGCCGCGACATCGCGCACCAGGGTGGTGACACCCGACTGGACTCGCTTGAGATTGGTGGCGCTGCACGATCGGCAGAAGTTTTCCCGCAGTTCGTGGGCCTCGGGGCACACCAAGTGCTCCCCCTCCTCACGCTCGGGTTGACCACAGATTACGCAGCGAGCCAGCTCGCTACATTTTTTACACATATAGAGCCGACCTCCCCCGAGGCGCTGCAAGATGATGGCCACGGCCAGCGGTTCAGGGCCTTCGAGGGCGCGCTGTGCCGCGAGCACGGCTGGCAGTGACAACACGCCTTCGTGGGGGTCACGACTGCGGCGGTCAACAATCTCCACGCGAGGCCATCCATCAAGGTCCCGTTGCTCACTGAGTGCGCCAACGTTAAGCAGCGATGGTGATGGGAGCACTGAGGTGGCCCACACGGGAGCGTCGTCTCGCCGACAGCGCTCCACCACCACCGAGGTAGCGTCCCACGTGGGCGAACCTTCCGAGCGGTAGGCGTCGTCGTCGGCGTCAATGATGACCGCCCCGCACAGTTGCGGTGCGGGAGCGAAGGCCACCCCGCGAGCACCCACAATCACGGGCCAACCAGCCCGCATCCGCGACCACTGGTCGTCACCGTAGGCGACGGCGAGCCCGCGTTGCTCGAGGCGCCCCCGAAGACGCTGCGCCCACGCGTCGGTTGGCACCAAGACGAGCAGCGAGCCCGCACGCTCCCGAGTGTGCTCGTAGGCGTCCAAGATGAGTTCGAGGGGGTCCTGGGTTGGGGTCATCTGCCACACCCCCGGGGCGTAGTGCGTCACGGGGCGAAGGGAATCCTCGAGGGGTGCGGCAAGTGGCGACGTTGGCAAGGTGGCCACAATGGTCCCCGGTGAGGCTGCGGTGAGGAATCGGGCGAGCGGACCGGCCCAGCGCCACGCCGCCCAGCGCAGCAGCGGAAGTATGGCCGGCGGAGGGCCAAAGCCGAGGGATTTGACCACCGGTTTTCTCGTCACCGCGGCGTCTGGAGCCTCCACGAATTCGCAGATCCAGCCCCGCACCGATCGACCGTTGAAGTTGAGGCGGACACGATCGCCCACCCCCACGTGGGCCATGGTATCGGGGAGGTCGTAATCAAAGCCACGGTCAACCGCGACGACTTCGGTAACGACGCGGACGACTGACGGCATTGCTACAGCGACAGTTCGCGCCGTAGGTCGTCAACCCGCGGTGTCTGCTCCCAGCCAAAACCTTCATCCGTTCGGCCAAAGTGGCCGTAGGCCGCGGTCGACTGGTACTGCGGTCGACGTAAATCAAGGTCACGAATAATGGCGGCGGGACGGAGGTCGAAAAGGGCCTCGACGGCCTTGGCGATGCGGGCGCGGTCGACTCGTTCGGTGCCGAAGGTCTCGACCAACACCGATACCGGGCGAGCCACGCCGATGGCGTAGGCCACCTGCACCTCGCATCGCTCGGCCGCGCCAGCGGCGACGACGTGCTTCGCGACCCAGCGAGCGGCGTAGGCGGCGGAACGGTCAACCTTCGATGGATCCTTGCCCGAAAAAGCGCCGCCACCGTGGCGAGCCATACCGCCGTAGGTGTCCACGATGATTTTGCGGCCCGTAAGGCCGGTGTCTGCGTGGGGCCCACCAAGGACGAACTGTCCTGAGGGATTAATGAAGACCCGCATGCCCGACACGTCGAGGTCGACGGGCAGCATGGGTCGAATAACTTCGTCCATGACGTCACGAACAATGGTCTCGTTCGAGACGCCGGGTTCGTGCTGCGTCGAAATGAGCACGGTGTCAACGGCAACCGGGCGGCCATCCTCGTAGGCAATCGTGACCTGCGTCTTACCGTCGGGGCGAAGATACGGGACCGCACCGGTGCGACGAGCTTGTGACAAGCGCATGGAGAGTCGGTGAGCGAGCCAAATTGGGGTCGGCATGTAGTCGTCATTATCGGAACAGGCGTAGCCGAACATCATGCCCTGGTCACCAGCACCGAGCGCGTCGAAGTCATCTTCCTGTACGCCGGCCCGAAGTTCGTGTGAGGCGTCAACGCCCGCGGCGATGTCAGGGCTCTGCTTGTCGAGTGAGACGAGTACCGCGCAGCTCGCGCCGTCGAAGCCCTTCGCGCCATCGTCGTAACCAATGTCGATAATTGTCTTACGTGCCAGGGCGTTTATGTCCACTACGGCCGTCGTCGTTATTTCACCGGCCACCACACAAAGACCAGTCGTGACGAGGGTTTCACAGGCAACCCGGGCGTTGGGGTCTTGGGTCAAAATAGCGTCCAAAATGGCGTCAGAAACCTGATCGGCAACTTTGTCCGGGTGACCCTCGGTCACTGATTCCGAGGTAAAGAGTGTCCGGTCCGTCATGATTCTCCTCGTAACAACGTTGTAGCAACCCTAGTCAACAGATGACTCGCCACTGCTTCTTTCGACGTCAGCGCCACCACATCATCGGGCTCACCATGGCGCAAAATAGTTACTGCATTCGTCGATGTTCCAAAGCCGACCCCGGGTGCCGAAACATCATTGAGCACGAGAAAATCGACCGGCTTGCGATCAAGCTTCTCCCCCGCGTGACGTCGAGCGTCCGTCGTTTCCGCGGCGAACGCGACAAGGACCTGGCCAGGTGTCTGGCGAGCGAGCAGATCAGCCACGATGTCGAGCGTTGGTAGCAGTTCGAGGGTTGGTACGCCGTCGACCTTCTTCATCTTCTCCGTTTTGGCACGCACCGTAAAGTCCGAGACCGCCGCGGCCATAATCACCACGTCCGCATCTCGCGAGGCGTCAATCACCGCTGCGTGCATCTCAGCCGCCGACGTGACGGGCACGACGTGGACGTGCGAGCGGACATCGAGCGCAACGTCGCGGGTCGCGGCCGTTACCAGTGTGACCTGCGCTCCCATGCGCCGCGCCACTTCGGCGATGGCGTAGCCCTGGTGGCCAGAACTGCGATTCGTGAGTACTCGGACCGGATCAATTGCCTCACTGGTACCGCCAGCTGAGACAACGACGCGACGACCCGAGAGCGCGCCAACGGGCCCGTGGACCATTGCCCTCACCACGTCGACAATCACGTCGGGCTCCGGCAATCGGCCCATGCCCTCATCGCCACCGGCGAGGTGACCCGACACCGGCGGGACCACCGTCATTCCCCTAGCGCGCAGGGTGGAGAGATTGGCCTGCACTGAGGGCTGTTCCCACATCTCGGTGTGCATGGCTGGACAGAGCACCACGGGAGCGCGTGAGGCGAGCACCGTGGCGGTGAGTAAATCGTTAGCCAACCCCGCCGCCAGGCGAGCAATCACGTGGGCCGTGGCGGGGGCAATGACAATCAAATCGGCCTGTTGGCCGAGCATCGTATGCGGACTCACCGATGTCGGGTCCCCGTAGAGCGAAGTGCGCGCTGGCTCGGAGGCGAGCGCACTGAAGGTCGTGGCACCGACGAAGTGTGAGGCGTCGGCGGTCAACACCGGCGAAACAAAATACCCCTCCTCCATGAGGAGGCGCAGTAGTAGGACGGCTTTGTAAGCGGCAACGCCGCCCGTCACCCCCAGAACAATGCGGGGGTGCGAAACGCTAGGCGTCGGGTGTGGCGTCAAGAAGAGCGTCGAATTCGCTCGTTGGCGTCTCGAGGCCGTCGAGTGGCGTGGCCGCTTCGGCCGCCTTCGCCGCTTCGAGCTCCTCGGGCGACAGGCGCTTGTAGACCAGCTTCTCTTCGATGATCTCCTGGAAGGCGAATGAGAGTGACTTATTCGAGTCAATGTTCACCTGGGGAGGAACAATCTTGCCCTCACCGCGGCCCAGGCCGTTGAAGTAGTTCGTGATGGCACGGGCGCGCACCGAGGCGACGGCCACGAGTGAGAATTTCGAGTCGCCAACGGCGTGCAGCAACGCTTCGATGGGTGGATCAACCAACGTAGGGTATTCGGCCATGTGGCTTCCTTTACAGACCAGTTCGTCGCGAATGACGAAGACTCTCCAGTATAGAGAGAATTTCGTCAGCGGCGCCCGTCACCTCGTGATTCGTCACGATAAAGTCCGCTAAATCACGACCCGCGGCGATTTCTTCGCGGCTCAGGCGCAGTCGTCGTTGCACGTGATCATCACTGTCTCCACGGCCACGGAGCCGCGTTTCTAGCTCTTCGAGCGACGGAGGGAGAAGCAAGATGACAATGGCGTCGGGGTCGTGACTGCGCACCTGCTGCGCCCCCTGCACCTCGATTTCGAGCAAGAGGTCTCTCGTTTCGTCAACGGTCGGTCGAGGTGTGCCGTAGAGGTTGTCATTAAATGACGCCCACTCCAAGAACAGATCTCGCCCGATTGCGGCTTCGAACTGGTCGCGAGTAACGAAGACGTACTCATCACCCACCTCGGAAGGTCGAATTGCCCTCGTCGTCCACGACCGAGAGAGCCACAGACGTTCGTCGGCGGCGAGCAAGGCGCGGACGATGGTCCCCTTCCCCACCCCGCCGGGGCCGATGAGGACAATGACCAGGGGCTTAGCGGACAAGGGCGTGAAAGAGGGCTTCGCGCTGTTTGGGGCCAAGGCCACGAATGCGACGGGACTGGGCGATTGAGCCCTGCTCCATAATGCGGGCAGCTTTAACTTCACCGATAGCGGGGAGGGCGCTTATCAAATCGAATGCGCGCATTTGGGCGACGCACACTTCCTGATCTGCGAGGGCGAACAGTTCTTCGAGCGAGAGTTCGCCCGATTTAATACGTCGCTTGACCTCGGCTCGACGCCGCCGATTGGCGACAGCAGCCTTCGACGCGGCAACTCGCTGTTCGTGGGTCAGTGATGGAGGGACGGGGCTCATACGTCTGACTCTATCCGTCTGGTGCGACGTCGCCTACAACACGCTCGCGAGGTCGTCGCGCCACCGTCGCACGGCGTCTCGCAGCCCAGCGCGCTCGGGGCCGGCGCTCGCAATGGCCCGCGAGACGTTGACGACCACGCTGCCCGGAGCGCAACGTTCAAAGAGGCGACCCACCTGGTCAGGCGTGGCCCCCTGTGCGCCAACGCCCGGAACAAGATAGGGACCGCCGAGGCGAGCTAGGTCAAATTCTGGTCGTTGACGAGTGGCGCCCAGCACCACGCCGAGCCCGCCGAGGGCGTCGGCTCCCGCACCCTGACGCCACGTGGCGTTACGCTGCGCAATCTCGCGCAGCACCATGTCTTCCACTGATTCGCCGTCGTCGGACCGCGATCGCTGGAGTCCACGACCTTCGTCGTTCGACGTCGCGGCGAGGACGAAGAGGCCCTTCCCCGACTGTGCGTAGGTAAAGAATGATTCCAGAGCGGCCACGCCGGTATAGGGGCTCAGGGTCAAGGCGTCGACACACAGTGGCGAGGTCTCACTCAACCAGGCGGCGGCGTAGCCGTCATTGGTAGACCCAATATCGCCTCGTTTCGCGTCGGCGATGACGAGGATGTCGGCGGCCCGTGCGTCGCGAATCAATCGCTCAAGCACCACGTAACCGGCCGCACCGAATCGCTCAAAATAAGCGACCTGCGGCTTGATCGCTACCGCCGTCCCAATAGAGGCTTCGAGTAACGCGAGGGAAAAGAACTCCAGCCCCTCCACGTGATCGACACGCCCCCAGGCTTGAAGGGCGGTCACACTGGGGTCAATGCCGACGCATAATGGCCCGAGGTCGGCACTTCGCTCCTGCAGGCGCTGGCCGAACGACTCAACCATGGGCCACACCTCGCAGTTCACGTATGGCCCCAACGCCGTTGGCCTTCATCCACGCGTCGGCCTCTTTTTGGATACGCCAGGGCGCCCGTGGATTGGCGAAGGTGGCTGTTCCCACTTCCACCGCACTGGCCCCCGCCATCACCATGGCCACCGCGTCCTCGCCGGAGCTGATCCCACCAACACCGATAATTGGCGTGTCGGGAAAAGCGCGGTGACATTCGTACACGGCGCGCAGGGCCACAGGGAAAATACCGGGCCCACTCATACCCCCACCACCGTTGCCGAGTGTCGGTCGACGCGTCGTGACGTCAATCGCGAGTCCGAGCACCGTGTTGACGAGGACGAGCGCCTGCGCCCCCGCCGACAAGGCAGCTTCCGCGATTGCCACTAAGTCGGGGGTATTCGGACTGAGTTTGGCCCAGAGTGGCACCCCGGCGGCCGTGGCCGCTTCCACAACGGCCGCGGTAGCCGTGGCCGAGTGGGCAAAGATGCTGGACCGGCTTTCGAGGTTCGGGCAACTGGCATTGACTTCCATAGCCACAATGTCGGCGCCCGCCATGGCCGAGGCCGCGTCGGCGAATTCGTCGGCGGTGCGGCCCCAAATCGAGGCCACCACGTCGGCGCCTCGTTGGCGAAGGGCGGGCAGGGAGTGCTCTCGCCACGCCGCCACGCCGGGACCCGCGAGCCCCACCGCGTTGAGCATGTCGGGCCCGCTCGCCGCGACGCGTGGGGCGGGATTTCCTTCCCAGGCGAAAGCGGCCAGTGACTTGGTCACCACTGCTCCCAAGGTGGCCACGTCGCCGTACCCGGCGAGTTCGTCGCCGAGTCCCGCCGTTCCCGACGCCGTCAAGACAAAGGAGCGCAGCGCAACGGTGCCGATGGTGGTCGGATTCATCCGTGCAATTCCTGCAACGAACGAACACTCCAGCCGTTGGCCCGCGAATCGGCAATTCCTTTGACGGCGGCCGCGGCCGCGCTCATGGTCGTCAGGCACGAGACCTTGAACACCGTGGCCGCCGTGCGAATCGCCTGACCGTCGGCACGAGCCGAACGGCCCGAGGGTGTATTGATCACCATCTGTACCAGGCCCGACGAAATAAGGTCCGAGGCCGTGCGGGCATCTCCCCCTTCGGCGATTTTTCCCACCTCGGTGGTGATGTGCACACCGTGTTCGGCCAAGTACCTGGCCGTGCCGGTGGTGGCCGCCAGGGTGAAGCCGAGGGCCACCAAATCGCGTGCCACCTCGAGCCCCGCGGCCTTGTCGCGGTCGGACAGTGAAAAGAAGACCTGCCCCTCATCCGGGAGACGGGTGCCGGCGGCCAATTGCGCCTTGGCGAAGGCCACGCCAAAGCTCTCGCCGATACCCATCACTTCGCCGGTGGACCGCATTTCGGGACCGAGGAGTGTGTCGACCGTCGGGAACCGATTGAAGGGCATTACCGCCTCCTTGACACTGACGTAGTCGGGCGTCGGTGTTGCTGCGGGAACGACACCCCGGTCGCGCAGTTGGGCCAGGGAGTCACCCATCATGACGTGCACGGCCACCTGGGCGAGCGAAACGCCAGTGGCTTTTGCCACGAATGGCACCGTTCGACTCGCTCGCGGATTGGCCTCCAGCACGAAGACCTCGTCATCTTTTACCGCATACTGCACGTTAATCAGGCCGACCACGCCCAGAGCAGTGGCAATGCGTTCGGTGTAGTCGCGCAACGTGGCGACCACCGAAGGCCGCAGGGTTTGCGGGGGCAGCGCGCAAGCGGAGTCGCCGGAGTGGACGCCCGCCTCTTCAACGTGCTCCATGATGCCAGCGATGTAGATGTCACCCATGTGGTCGCGTACGGCGTCCACATCGACTTCAACGGCGTCTTCGAGGAAGCGGTCAAGCAGAATCGGGCGGCTCTGGGAGACACCGCCCTCTCGAGCCAGTGAACCGTGCGCACTCGTCAGATCGGTCATGACGCGTACGAGCGACTCGTCGTCGTACACGATCTCCATCGCGCGGCCACCGAGCACGTAACTCGGACGGACCAGCACCGGAAAGCCAATGCGCGAGACGATCGCCTGCGCCTGCGCCAAGGTCAACGCCACATCGCCCGGTGGTTGGCGAAGTCCAATGGACTGACAGAGGGCCGACCACTGCTCGCGGTCCTCGGCCAGGTCAATGGAGCTGACTGGTGTGCCGAGGACGAGCGCCGGATCGATGCTGTGCGAGAGCTTGAGGGGCGTCTGACCTCCGAGAGAGACCACCACACCGACGACGCGTGCGCCATCGGTGCACGCCGCCTGTTCGGCCGCAATAATCTCCGCCAAGTCGTCGGGGGTCAGTGGTTCGAAGTAGAGGCGGTCCGAGGTTGAGTAGTCGGTGGAGACAGTTTCGGGATTACAGTTCACCATCACCGTTTCAATTCCGCGGTCACGCAACGCCATGGCGGCGTGCACGCAGCAGTAGTCAAACTCAATGCCTTGACCAATGCGGTTCGGGCCCGATCCGAGGATGAGCACGCGGTCGCGACTCGAGGAGCGAACCTCGGACTCATCTTCGTAGGTGCTGTAGTGATACGGCGTCAACGACGAGAACTCGGCGGCGCAGGTGTCGACCGTCTTGAACGTCGTCACGACCCCCGCGGCGACGCGATACTCACGCACACTGGTCGCCTCCGTGCCGGTGAGCGCGGCCACTTGGGCGTCGGAGAAGCCACGCTGCTTGATGCGTCGCCACGCCCGACGGTCGAGGTGGGCGATGTCGACTTCGGTACGGATCTCCTGACCGACCTTGACCATATCGGCCAACTCGTGGACGAACCAGCGGTCAATCTTGGTGCGGCGGACCACCTCATCTTCACTCGCCCCGCGACGGAGGATTTCGTGGAGCGCGTACAGGCGCTCGGGCGTGGCCAAGACGCATCGGTGCCACAACGTCTCGTCATCGACGTCGGCGAACTCCGTATCGTCACCCGGCACGAAGCCGAGTCGGCCCTGTTCGAGGGAGCGAATAGCCTTCTGCAGCGATTCGGCAAAGGTACGACCAATGGCCATTACCTCTCCGACCGACTGCATTCGGGTACCGAGTTCCGGCGTAGCCCCGGGGAGTTTTTCGAAGGCCCAGCGAGGAATCTTGGTCACGACGTAGTCGATAGTTGGCTCGAATGATGCCGGCGTCACCTTGGTGATGTCGTTGTCGATTTCGTCCAGGGTGTAGCCAACGGCCAGGCGGGCGGCAATCTTGGCGATTGGGTAGCCCGTCGCCTTCGAAGCCAGGGCTGATGAACGGCTCACCCGAGGGTTCATCTCAATGACGAGTCGCTCCCCATTTTCTGGATTGACGGCGAACTGAACATTCGATCCGCCCGTTTCCACGCCCACCCGACGTAAGACGGCGAAGGCGTCGTCACGCATGGCCTGGTATTCAACGTCAGACAACGTCTGTTGGGGGGCCACCGTAATGGAGTCGCCCGTGTGAACACCCATCGGGTCAAAGTTCTCGATACTGCAGACAATGATGCAGTTGTCCTTGGCGTCACGCATGACTTCGAGTTCGTACTCTTTCCATCCCGCGATGGACTGTTCGACCAAGATTTCTCGTACCGGCGAGGCCGCAATGCCCTCCTCGGCCAGTTGGGTGAGGTGCTCACGCGTCGCGGCAATGCCGGTGCCGGCGCCACCCAAAATGAATGAGGGTCGAACAATAATGGGGTAGCCAATCGTTTCGGCGATGGCCAGCGCCTCGTCGACCGAGTGAGCGAAGCCCGACACGGGAACGGCGAGACCAATGTCACCCATGGCCGCCTTGAAGAGCTCACGGTCTTCGGCCGTCGAAATTGCCTCCGGACGCGCACCGATGACCTCCACGTTGTACCGCTCGAGCACGCCAGCCGCCACAAGCTCCATCGTCAAGTTGAGCGCGGTTTGACCGCCCAACGTGGGCAGCAGTGCGTCAGGTCGCTCTTTGGCAATAATGTCCGCCACCACCGAGACGTCGAGCGGCTCGACGTACGTCACGTCAGCGGTGGCCGGGTCGGTCATGATGGTCGCGGGGTTGGAATTGACGAGCACCACGCGGTAGCCCTCTTCGCGCAGCACCTGGCAGGCCTGCGTGCCGGAGTAGTCAAATTCGCAGGCTTGACCGATAACGATCGGGCCTGAGCCGATGACCATGATGGTCGAAATATCACTACGACGTGGCATTAAGCACGCTCCATTCGTCCGGTTCGCACGAGGGTTTCAAAACGATCAAAGAGATACCGCGCGTCGTGCGGGCCAGGGCCCGCTTCGGGGTGATACTGCACGGAGAAGCAGCGCTCCGCGGCGGCGGCCACGCCCTCAATGACGCCGTCGTTGAGATTCACGTGACTGACGATGCCGCGTTCGAGCGAGTCGGGGGTGACGGCATAGTTGTGATTCTGCGCCGTGATCTCAATTCGACCCGTCGAAAGGTCAGCGACCGGGTGATTGCTCCCGTGGTGACCAAAGGGCAGTTTGTACGTCGTCGCGCCGAGGGCCGTCGAGAGTAGCTGGTGGCCGAGGCAAATGCCGAAGAGGGGAACGGTATCGACGAGTGCACGAACAACCGCGACCTGGTCGCCGAGGGCGGCGGGGTCGCCGGGGCCATTCGACAAGAACACGCCGTCAGGACGCAGATCGAGAATCGCGTCCGCACTGGTGCTCGCCGGCACGACGGTGAGTCGGAATCGCTCCGCCAACTGCCGCACCATGGTGGTCTTGATGCCGTAGTCCACGGCCACGACGTGGACATCGCCACTCCCGCGGGTGTAGAGGGTCGGGGTCGATACTTGCGAGACGAAGTCCGTAGCGTCAGTGCCGACCGCGGTGGCCGCCGCCGCGCGCACCGCCTCTTGCGACGCATGACCGAAGGCACCGGGCAGGGCGCCAAACTGACGCAAATGGCGTGTAAGGCGGCGTGTGTCAATGCCCACAATGGCCGGGATGCGGTGCTGTACGAGGAAGGATTCGAGCCCCATGGTGGCACGCCAGTTGGAGGGCACCGTGGCCAAATCACGGGCGACGATGCCGCGGCACCACGGTCGCAGTGCTTCGTCGTCGAGCGGTGTAACCCCGTAGTTGCCGATGTGAGGGTAGGTGAAGCTAATGATCTGACCGGCGTAGCTCGGGTCGGTAATGACTTCTTGGTAGCCACTGAGGGCCGTGTTGAAGACGAACTCACCGGTGGTCACGCCATTTTCAGCGAGATGACCCGCGGCGTATCCCTCGAAGATCGTGCCGTCGGCCAGCACGAGAACTGCGGGTGGGCGGATCATTGCAAAACTCCCTCGTGGACGACCAGACGTCCCTTGACGATAGTGCTCCGGACTCGACCGACGAGGGGTCGTCCGTGATACGGCGTATTGGTGGCCTTGGAATGCAGGGCATTGCGGTCACCAACCCAGGTCTGGGAGGGATCAAACACAACGACGTTGGCGTCCTCGCCGACCATGATGACACCACCGTGCGCGCTGAGCCCTACGCGGGCATCGCTGGCCCGCAGTTGAGCGATTCGGGCCGGACCACGCGACAGCAGGTTGAAAAAGGCGACCGGATTCGCACCGAGCGCTTCGTTGGTGAGTGCGGCGACGTGCTCAAGACCCAGCATGCCCGCCGGTGCCTCATCGAAGGCCAAGTCCTTGAGCTCGGGGGTGTGGGGGGCGTGGTCGGTCGCCACGGCATCGATGGCTCCGGTACTCAGGGCCGCGTGGAGGGCGGCGCGGTCAGCTTCGGGTCGAAGCGGCGGGTGCACCTTGAACTGGGGATCAAAGGTGCGACACGCCTCCTCAGAGAGTACGAAGTGGTGGGGGGCAACCTCGCACGTTACGTCGAGCCCCTCGAGGCGGGCCGCCGTCACCATGGCCAGCGACGTCGCCGTTGAGAGGTGCAAGAAATGCACCCGACCACCAGTCAGTCGGACCAGGGCAATGTCTCGCTGCACCATCAGTTCCTCGGCCACTGCCGAGCGCCCCGCCAGTCCAAGTTGTGCGCTGAGGACGCCCTCATTCATAACCCCACCGTTGGCCAACTGCTCATCTTCGCAGTGCTGCGCCAGGCGCAGGCCGAGTGGGGCCGCGTACTCGAGAGCACGTCGCATCACGAGGGGGTTCTGCACTCCCGTGCCGTCATCGGTGAAGAGGCGTACCCCGAGGGCCGCCAACTCGGCCAGCGGTGCGAGCGACTCACCCTTGCGGCCAAGAGTGATTGCCCCGGCCACGGCCACGTCGATTGCAGTTTTTGCCCCCTGCGCCAAAACGTACGAAACCAGTGGCACATTGTCGAGGGCGGGCTCGGTGTTGGGCATGGCGACCACCGCCGAAAAGCCGCCCATGGCGGCGGCGAGTGCGCCGGACGCAATCGTCTCGGCGGCCTCGCGACCGGGTTCGCGAAGGTGGGTGTGGATATCGACGAACGCTGGTCCGACCCAACAGCCCGAGGCGTCAATGATGGTGGCGTTGGCTGTTGAGAGCGCCTCCCCTACGGCCACAATCACGCCCGATTCAATGCGAATGTCTGCTCGAAATACCGTGTCGGGGCCGACAATGGTGCCCCCGCGAATCACTAGGTTCATCACAACTCCTTCTTTTCGGCCAAACTCAAATACAGCACCGCCATGCGCACGGGTACGCCGTTGGCGACCTGGCGAGTTATTACCGACTGCGGCAGATCGGCGACGTCTGAATCAATTTCGACACCACGATTCATCGGACCTGGGTGCATCACAATGGCGTCGGGCTTGAGGAGTGGCACACGCGTGGCGGTCAGACCAAACGTACTAGTGAACTCACTGAGTGACGGCACATAGGAGCCCGTTCCCCGCTCGTGCTGCAGTCGCAAGAGACCAACGACGTCCGCCCACGCCAGGGCCTCTTCAAAATCTGACGAAACCGTCACCGGCCACCCTTCGAGACTGGGGGGCAGCAGGGTCCCCGGGGCCGCAACTTTCACCTCAGCGCCGAGGGCGCTGTACGCCGCGATGTCGGAACGAGCCACTCGTGAGTGGCGGATGTCTCCGACAATCAACACTCGGAGTCCCTCAAAGAGCGAACTCCCCGACACACTGGCCACGACACCGTGTCGCTCAGCCAAGATTTGACGAACCGTGAAGGCGTCCAGCAAGCCCTGGGTGGGGTGTTGGTGCTGGCCGTCTCCAGCATTGACCACCCGCACGTGCGGGACGTACCGACTGACCTGCAGTGCGGCGCCGGAGGAGCGATGACGCAAGACGACCGCATCAAGACCCAAGGCATCGATGGTCGAAATGGTGTCGCGTAATGACTCACCCTTCTTGACGGAACTCGACGCCACCGCGAGAGAGACCACATCAGCGCCCAAGCGCTTCGCCGCCGTTTCGAAACTCAGTCGCGTCCGCGTCGACTCTTCAAAAAACAAGGAGGCCACGACGCGGCCCTTGAGCACCGGGACCTTTTTAATTGTCCGCTGATTCACTTCAAAGAACGATTCTGCGGTGTCCAGCACATCGAGGATTGCCTCTCGTGACATGCCGTCGAGGGTCAGAAGGTTGGCGCCGCGGATACTCATCGGGCAACCCCGGAGCCGAGCCACACACCGTCGAGCGTCGCCCGAACGGACTCACTGAGTGCCGTGGGCAGATTCTTTCCGACGAAATCGGGACGAATTGGCAACTCCCGGTGACCTCGGTCGACGAGGACGGCCAACTGGACCGCGGTCGGACGACCCCAATCGGCCAGCGCAGCGAAGGCCGCCCGGATTGTGCGCCCGGTAAAGAGGACGTCGTCGACCAGTACAACGGTGCGATTTGTCAGATCGTCACGAAGCGTCGTCATCGATGCTCCCTTGAGGGGATGCTCGCCGATGTCATCGCGGTAGTAGGTGACGTCGAGGGCGGCAACCGGTACTGCAACCTGACCAATACCACCCAGCAGTGTGGCCAGTTGCTCGGCAATCGCCACGCCTCCTCGCTGGATACCCACAACAGTCACGTTGTCGAGACCTTGATTTCGCTCGATGACCTCATGGGCCATGCGCTTCATCGCTCGCGATACGTCCTCAGCGGTTAAAAGCTGACTCTTAACGACAAATGCCAGGCCGCGTTGGCGGTCCTGGCGTTCTTCATGGTGCGTCATAGTTCTCCCGTCGTACGAGCCTCACGGGACTCGCTTCACGACAACATCACTGCGGGGATCGAACTGGTCGACCCCCGCAGTGAGTCTGTACTTCGTTAATGAATTGTGTTAATCGTAGTCGTTACCGCAGAGCCGATCACGGCGGAAATCCCTACCCAGACCCAGAACAGGCGCACCAAGCGAGCCTGGAACCACTTATCACCGGTAATGGCACCGCGAGCCGAACGAATAGCCAACCCGATACCCAAGAAGGCAAGGATGGCCAAGTGCACGAGTCCCGAACCAATGATGACCATCATTGTCGAGGCGTACGCGGTGTACGACATGGTGTGCGAGTCGTTGACCGCCACAAAAATTGCGGGAATCGAGTGGAGCTGCTTCAGGCTCAGCGCCATGGTCACGACGACGAGTGCCGTTGCGACCCATGCCACGGCCGAGAAGTTCCTCGTGTTCTTGGTGGCCCGAAGACCCTTTTCACCAGCCCACACAACCAGGCCCGAAACCAAGGTCAAAATCGACACAATCCAGTTCAGTCCGGCCGAGAGTGGCGCTTGCGTGATCAGGTGTCCGTCTGGCAAACCCGTCGATCCGTCGAGCGCCTCATAAAAAGCGTACGAATGACCGCCGGGGCCCACCGTGGGGAGGCCCACCATGGACATCCAGTGCCCACCAGTGTTCACTCCTCGCAGATACAAGTAGGTGAAGAGGAGTGCCGACAACGTAATGGCGTCACCGCTGATGAAGAGCCAGATAGCCATGCGCTGACGGCCATCAACAACCTCAGGAGGCTCGTGGTGGCCACCGTCGTGACCGCCGTGGCCGTGGGCATCATGCTCATTGTGGGTATCGATACTCATGCGCGCACCAGTTCCTCTTGGTAGTTGTAAGGGTCTTCAGTAATAACGGGGAGAACATCGAAGTTTTCGAGTGGTGGTGGCGTTGGCACCAGCCATTCCAGTGAGTTCGCCTGCCACGGGTTGGGGCCAGACGGCACACCGTGGTTCCAGGAGCGAACGACGGCTCCCAAGAGAACGAGCATGCCGGACATAATCATGTAGGCACCCATCGTCGACACGAAGTTCGCGTGCTCAAAGATCATCGAGTACGAGGAGTAGCGACGAGGCATTCCCTTGAAGCCCGCGACGAACATTGACAAGAACGTCACCTGCACGCCCAAGAAAACGAGCCAGAAGGAGATGCGGCCCATCGTTTCATCAAGGAATCGACCAGTGACCTTCGGGTACCAGAAGCACAGAGCCGCCAGAGCACCGAACAGCACCGAACCAACGAAGACATAGTGGAAGTGCGCCGTCACAAAGACGGTGCCGTGGAACTGGTTGTCAATCGGGATGTCCGACAGGTAGATGCCCGTGATACCCGCGATGATGAAGTTGAAAATGAATCCAAAGAGCCATACCGTCGGAAGCTTCATCCAAATGTTGCCTCGCCAGATAGTCCCGATGATGACGAGGAAGAACAGCCCGGTCGGAATCGAAATCAACTCCGTCGTCAACATGAACGGACCGCCCAACGTTGGGGCCCAGCCAGTGGTGAACATGTGATGTGCCCACACCAAGATTGAGAGTCCAGCCAAGCCCGTCATACCCGCGATGGCGGTGCGGTAGCTAAACACGGGCTTGCGCGACATTACCGAGGCAATCTCGAAGAGTGCTCCGACGGCGGGCAACAAGATCACGTAGACCTCCGGGTGACCCATCAACCAGAACAAGTTGGCCTGGAGCCAGCCAGTGCCGCCACCGTCGGCCACGAAGAAGCTCGTGCTCACGGTACGGTCCAGCAACGTCTGCGCTTCGACCAACGAGAAGAAGGGGAAGGCGTAGAGACCAAGTGCGGCGGCAATCATCGACGCCCACACGAAGATCGGGAGTCGCGCGAGCGTCATGCCCTTGGTGCGCATCGTCATTACCGTACAAATCGTGTTAATTCCGGCCACTGTGGTCGACACCGTAAACACGATGATTGCCATGGCGAAGAAGTCCATACCGACACCGGCCTGGTCGGCGATTGGTGCCAACACCACCCATCCCATCGTCAACGAACCAACTGCCAAAACAGAGAGTAGGAGTCCCGCGGCACTCACCAGTGTCCACAGACTCAATGCGTTCAGTCGAGGAAATGCCATGTCTCGAGCACCGCACATGATCGGAACGACGAAGTTGGCCCACGGACCCGCCACCGCAACAATCAGCGCCAGGATCATCAACATACCGTGGACGGCGACGAAGCCGTTGTAGACCTGCTGGTTGACGAAGTGATTGCCGGGAACAATCAGCTCGGTACGAATGGCCATTGCCAAAATGCCACCGGCGCCGAGCAGAACGGCCGTCATAACGATGTACTGCACGCCGACCACCTTGTGGTCAGTGCAGTACTTCCAGTAGCGGGCTCGCCCCTGGTTCTCACCGGCGTAGTACAGGTCATCGGCGCGGGTGTGGTCGGCCCCGATCAACCAACGGGCGGGACCATTCAACGCACCGATGCCCAGCCAGAAGCCGAACATCCAGCCGAAGGTGAGCGCCGTAGTGACGAGGTCCGAGTAGTTACGGCTCGAGGCGTCGAGGAAGTGGTGGGCCAGAAACCAGGCCAACCAAGCGAAAACGACGCCACCAATGAGTGCGGTAACGAAGTTCTGCTTCCGAGCCAAGCCGCCGCCTTCAGTGGCGGCCTGCTGCGTGTGTTCAAGTGTTGTTGTCATAATTCTCCCCCTATGCCTTCATTGACTGGCTAGCCAGCCACTGAGAAAACTGCTGCTTCGACACGACGTTGCCGGTCGTGACCATGAATGCGTGGTTAAGACCACAGAACTGCGTACAACGAACATCGAAGGTGCCCAACGCCGTGGGCGTGGTGTGGATCTCGGTTATGGTCCCGACGTTCGCGTCAACCTGGACACCCATGTTGGCAATCCAGAAGCCGTGTGTCACGTCAAGTGCCTTGATGTGAAACACCACCGTCCGGCCCTCCGGTAAGACCAACGTGGGCGACTGCACGTTCGTACCAGGGTACGAGAACGTCCACAGCCACTGCTGACCAGTAACGTCCACGACAAGTGGGTTACGACCAATACCACCGTTGTCCACCGAAAGGGCTCCGAGGCCCCAAATCAAGAGGAACACCGTCAAGGCCGTCGATGCCAGCACCCACGAGGTCACTGCGAGCGGGTGCTCACGGGTTTGGCTCGCCGCGGGAGCCGGTACGGAGTCGCCACGGTGCACCCAGTGTCGAAGCGCGTGCAGACACACGGCGTAGACCCCTGCGGCCACCGGTGCGGCGGCCACGGAGAAGACCACGATGGTCAGAATCGACAGATGCATGTTGTCGCTCATAGACCGGGGCATCAGGTGTGCAGGGCCATAGACCCCGATTACCACGCCCAGCACGGTCAAGAGGAATATCGAGATGTACATCCCGGTGAGCTTTTCTTTCTTTGGTGTCATTGCCATGATGCTCCTTACTTAACCGTCAACGTGCCGGACATGTAGCCCCACGACGACATTGCGTATCCGAACTGACCTTCGCGCGATCCACCGCACGGAAATTCGCAGTTCCACTGGTAAACGCCAGGCGTGCCGACCTTGAACGAGAACGTGACGACGACCGGCGAACCGTACGTTGCGTCACCTACGGTCTCCGAATTCGTCGACGGGCTCGCCGGCAGCGGCACCGAGACAAACAAAGGCGATCCGCTGCCGGGAACGCCCCGCAACGTGAAGGTGTGTCCAATGCTCGTCGGGTCGACACTCGACAGGGTCTGGACTGGGGTCGAGTCGCCCTTCTCAGTCGGAATCATGTACTGAGCAGTGCCACCCGTGGTGCCCCACACCCGACCAAAGAAGGCCTCATTATTCAGCGGTCCACCACTGTCGTACTGGCGGATTGTCATTGTGATGACCGATCCAGCCTTCGCAACCAGGTTGTCATTCGAGTACGAGACCCAGTCTGGGTGGGGCCCGCCACCCTTGCCGTGCATGCCCTCGAGTGAATCGGGGAACGAATCAATCGTCAATGAGCAGTGTCCCGCCTCCCCCACAATGGGTTGGCATATCTTGGCGGACTGATGCGGAGTGGCGCTCGCCAAAGCGACGCCGGCCAGTGCCAATGCACCCCCTCCGAGCACTACCGATGCGAGTGCTGTGGCAAATGCCTTCGAGCGTTCCATGTGTTCCCCCTGTCCCAAGAGATCGCTCCCCTGATGACGATTGTGTTACTTCTCAAACAAAGTCACTATAGCCAATTTAAGGGTTCCATAAGGTGAGCCTGAAAAAATGTTAGTGGATAGCATTAAGTCAGTGAAACCATCATCGTCATCAACATTTCGCATCCATTGTGGGTTGTTCCTGGCCGAGATTCTTTGTGTCCCCGCCTTCCTTTTTGAACTCAGTCGGGCGCAGAGCGGAAACACGCTTTCGTGGGCCTACGTGTTCGAATGGCCGATTCTTGGCGGTTACGCCGTTTATATGTGGGCCAAAATGCTCAAAGAAGAACGAGGTGACGACGCGCGGTCGAGGAGCCGTCGAGCTCACATTGACGTCGACGCGACCCCCGATCCCGAACTTGACGCGTGGAACGCGTACCTGGCCAAAGTGCACGGCACTGAGGTTCAGGGCGACGTCGAAAACCGCGAAGACTGACGCTCTAGTGCGGCGAGCAACGAGCCGTCGCGCGCCATAACTCGCCGCACAATGAGCACGAGACACGGAACGGCCCAGAAGTCACCACACACCCACAAAATTGCTGCGGACAGTTGCTGTTGTTGAAAGGCCACCGCTGGGCTAGGGCCCATGCCAGGCATCGCGTCCATGGCACTCGTGGGCGCCATGGTGTACCAGGCCGCCTTGGTGAAGATTGACATCGCCATCGCCATCACCAGCATTTCGAACATTGTCACCGCAATCATGACCAGTTGCCAGCGCAGTCGCGCCTTTGGCCGCTTCGGCCACGCCGGAATGATGAAATGAAAGAAAAAGAGTCCCGACGCCAGAAACGCCGGCTCCATTAACCAGTCCATCGCCCAACGCCGAGCCATCACGAAATTGAAAATCGATGGCACGTGGGCGCACACCATGACGCCATTCATCACTACCGCGGCCACCAAGGGATGACAAAGCCAAGCGGGCGTGCGCCAGTGTCGCAAGTAGTACCGACGCATCACGCTTCGACGCAACGAGACCGGTACAACCCAAACTAAGGAGCGTGCGGTCGAGCCACCAATAAGGCCCATTGGTACGAGGAACATGACAATCACGTGGGACATCATGTGATCAGGCAAACTGCTCATCCCACGGGCCGCGAAGGGCGACGCGGTCGCGAACCACAGGAGGAGCCACGACCCTACGGAAAGCGACCACTGTGCGTAGGTTCGACGGCGACGCTGGGGGCGGCGAATCAGTCCCAGCGTTGACACAATGCCACCTGCAATGGCAACGATGCCCAGTGGGGTCACGAACGCAGTCCCGTGGCGTGGAGCAGCTGCAGAATCTCGGCTTCATCGGACGTCTGCGTGTAGCGAGCGCCACTCAGGGGATCGTCGGGCATAATCCAGCGCAGTCGACCGTGCGGGTCAATGACAAAGAGATAGTCAGCGTGGAGGCTCATGACGCCAGTTTTTGCTGGAAGCACGGTCATGCCGTAGGAATTCCACACGGCTTTCAGCTTGGGGAGTGGGCCGGTGGCGAACGTAAAGTGCGGCACCGAACTCAATTGATGAGCCGCGACGAAATGACGCACATCACTGAGCGATTCGTGGAGCGGGTTCGCCGCCACCACCACGATGTCGAGCGGGGCGTTTGCCGGTAGTAATTGACGCATGTGCTTGAGCTGAGCGGCCATGAGGGGGCAATCGGTGTAGCACACTGGATCCAGGAAGGTCAAGATTGTGTAGCGCCCGCGTTGATGACCGAACGTGAATGGGGCACCGTGTTGGTCGGTCAACGTGAATCCTGGGGCAACATTGTTCACCGATGACGCCAGGCCATTCGAGGCAACAAAGAACGTCGTTTCGGGTGGTTGCAGCGTTGCCACGGCCATGGTCACCACGGAATAGGCAACCATCGCCAGGGCGAAGGAAGCAGCGACGCCTCCCGTGAGCGAGCGCAATTCGCGAGGAAGTCGTCGCGGTAACGATGGGTGCGACGTCCACTTCGGGGCGGCGGCGAAGGTCAGTGCGCCGAGGGGAATGAGCGAATTCAGGTCAGTGGCGAGTCCACCGAAAATCGCGGCGTCCTGAGCCACGACCCAAAAAAGCACGCTGAACACGATTGTTGACCACACCGGCCAGTTCAAGTCTCGCTGCGGTGCGAGCCACAGCCCCACTGCCGTGACGAGTAACCACAGAATGACGATGAGGTTTGAACCGCCACCGAGCGTCCCCGCGACGGTGCCACCGTGCAAGGCGAGCGACGCAATCCAGTGAGGTTGCGCCACTTGGGTCATGTTCTGCGTCATCTGGGTAAGCGCGTTGCCATTACCACCGTGCCAGAACCCATCCGAGGGCAGACACTGTCGCAAGGCACCAAGTGCCAGGATCACACTCACCGTACGAAGCGTGACCCGAGAAAATGCGGCCGACCAGACCCGTGGCGAAACGGCGAGCCATCCACCGGCGATGACGTAAAACAATGTCGCACCCGGCCATCCAAACAGAATCGACCCAGAGGATGAAAAGAGGCCACCCGCGCCGTTGCCGAACAGCCAAATCGTGGCTGCCCATGCCGCCGAAACCGCGGCAATCCAGCGTCCCAGAACGTTGTTGGAGAGGAGGAGGCAGAGGCCAATACCCACCTGTATCCACGCCGCCCCCACCGCGAATACCAAAGGGTGCTCATTCCACATGGTGATACCCGATTGCATCATGGCGTGGAGCCACAGCGGCGCCCCGTCCATCGCGGGAGCCACCACGTCATTACCGAGTCCCAGTGGCATGGCTGGTTGAAACTGCAGGACGCCATCAATCAGCCAAATGAGCCCAAAGGCGTAGCGCAAGTAACTGCGGCTTCGCGGTTCGAAGACGCCGGTCTGCGACAAATTAAAGGTGCGCAACCGACCGGAGAGCAATGACGCCAGCAACAGCAGCATGCCGAGCGCCACAAAAAGAGCGACGGACCGAACAAACAGCTGGTGATGAAACAGCGCCACGACAATCTCATTCGTTAGAACGATATGACCGTGATTCATCACCATGGCAACACCTAACTTCCGAGTTCGTCGGCAATTGCCGTCATCACACCATTGACAAAATAGGGGGCTTCATCGCCCGAATAGGTCTTCGCTATTTCAACAGCTTCGTCCAATATAACGGCGCGGGGTGGCGCATCTTCCATCAGCAACTCCCCTACCGCCATTTCCATAACCAGCCGGTCAATAAGTGCAATGCGCTCGAGGGGCCAGTCAATTGAGTGGGCACTGATTAATTGGTGCGCTCGCTCACGGCGAAGCAACGCGGCATTTACGAGGGCGACGGTGTAGGGATCAGGTGCCACATGGAGATCGAGCAGAATCGTGGTGACTGGTCGCTCTTTTATCGCCGCTTCGTAGAGCAGTTCGAGGGCTCGTTCGCGCGCGAGGTGACGCTGGACGCCGAATTCGCTCACTAGGCGCGAGTCATGTACTCGCCGGTGCGAGTATCGACCTTGATGACTTCATCGGGACCTACGAAGAGTGGCACTTGGACGATGAAGCCCGTTTCGAGGGTGGCGGGCTTGCGAGCGCCAGACACGCGGTCGCCCTGAATGCCGGGTTCAGTTTCAGCAATGCGCAGCTCGACCGACGCGGGCAACTCCACGCCAATAACTTCACCCTGAAACTGAATGATCATGGCCTTGCCGGTTTCCTTCAGGAAATTTGCGGCGTCACCCAGACTCTTCGACGACACGGGAATCTGATCAAAGGTGTCCTGGTCCATGAAGATGTACTCATCGCCATCGCGGTACAGGTACTGGGTGTCCATCTTGTCGATGATGGCCTGCTCCATCTTTTCGCCCGAGTTGTAGGTGCGCTCAATGACGGCGCCGGTCCGAGCATTGCGCAGCTTCGTCCGCACGAACGCACCACCCTTGCCGGGCTTGACGTGCTGGAAGTCAATGACCGTAAAGAGGCCTTCGTCGATCTTGAGCGTGATGCCGTTCTTGATGTCTGACGTGTTGATGGAAGCCATGAGGCTCAGTCCCTTTCGTGCGAGTTGCGCCCCACAGTCTACGCAACGCCTGCGTGGCGCGACGACAGGTCAGGCGAGGAGTGCGGCCACGGCCCGCACCGCGAGTTCGTAGCTGAGTCCACCGAACCCGGCAATTGAACCACTCACCACCGACGCCAGGGTGCTCACGTGGCGGTAGGGCTCACGGGCGGCGGGGTTGGAGAGATGGACCTCGACCGACGGGCCGTCAAAAATCGCCAGTGCATCACTTAACGCCCACGAGGTGTGCGTCAGCGCGCCCGCATTGAAAATGATGCCCGCTGCGGAACCGCGGGCCTTGTGTAGCGCTTCAATCAGGACACTTTCGTCATTTGACTGAAGGTGACGGATGGTCAGTCCGAACTCTGCGGCGACGTGACTGGCGCGCTCGATGTGCTGCCCCAGTGTCTGGGTTCCGTAAATTTCGGGACTTCGGATACCGAGCTGATCCAAGTTGGGGCCGGACAACACTAAAAGTTCACTCATCGAACCTCCTCTTCATACCTACGGTACGCCGCTCGAACATCATCGGCGTCGACGGTGACGGAGCCAAATCCGTCGGGACCGGGCAACACGAATACCAGATTGTGGTGGGCTTTCTTGTCGCGCGCCATGACCTCGAGCACTTCCTCAACGTCGAAAGCCACGGGCGGGCGGATGGCGAGACCGAAGTGGGCCACGACAGCGTCACTGTAGCGAACATACGATTCGTCCACGCGACCCAAGTCACGAGCGAGGCGTGCGGCAAACGCCAGGCCACAGGCCACCGCCTCACCATGGCGAAGCAAGTCGTCATCGTGCGCCAAGGCCAATCGTTCAATGGCGTGTCCCAATGTGTGCCCGTAGTTCAAGAGAGCGCGTTCACCGGTGCGTTCAAACTCGTCTCGCGCGACAATGGTGGCCTTTAGCGCCACCGCCATAGCAACGAAGTCTTCGACGGACGCAGTGTCGAGTTCCTCGAGTGGTCGTTGCTCGAGTAACCAGCATTTCGCGACCTCACCGAAGCCCCCGCGACGTTCCCGTTCGGAGAGCGTGGTGAGCATTTCGAGGTCGCAGATCACCGCTCGGGGTTGATGAAATGCACCGACGAGGTTCTTCCCCGCCGGGACGTTCACCGCTGTCTTGCCCCCAATGGCGGCGTCAACCTGGCCAGCTACCGTTGTTGAAACGTGCACCACCGCCACCCCACGAAGGTAGACCGCGGCGATAAAACCGGCCACGTCAGTCGTGGCTCCGCCACCGACTGCCACAATGACGTCGTGGCGCGACACCGTCGCTCTGGCGAGGTCATCGCAGACCCGAGCCACGACCGCCATGTCCTTCGCAGCCTCGCCTTCGGGCACCTCGATCACCAGTGACGCCAGCGGCACCGTGAGATCCCACCAGGGCTGCTTTCGTAGTGAGGGTGTCGTGATGAACACCGCCACTTTGGCGCGCGGCGCGGCGGCGGCGACAACCGTGGCCAGCTCTCGACGGGCACCGGCGCCGATGTGGACGTTGTAGGGCGCATCGCTGAGGGCAACGGTAATGATCATGTCCTGAGGCCTTCCTGCGACAAAATCGCCTCGACAATGTCGCGCAGTTCGCCCGAGGAGTCAATACGAACGCTGGCCACCTCTCGGTACCACGGGGATCGCTCCGCGCGCAGGGCGGCTAGGCGCTCCGCGGGCTGGTCCCCGAGGAGGGGGCGGTCGCCACCTCCGAGGCGTTCGAGCACGATGTCGTCAGGAGAGTCGAGCCACACGGTACGTTCGCCCACGAGCAAGGAACGGGCCCGTGCCGTGGTGACAATGCCGCCGCCAGTACTGACGATGACGTCTTCACTGAGCACCGAGGCGAGGCACTCGGCCTCCAAGGAACGAAAGAGCACTTCACCCCTCGTTCGCAAGACCTCTTGCACCGTGGCGCCTTCACGTTCAAAAAAGACCGTGTCCGTGTCGCGAACGTCGCAGCCCAACGCACGTCCGAGCTCTTGCGCCACCGTCGTCTTGCCCACCCCGGGCAATCCCACGAGGACCAGGCGCGCCATTATTACGCCGGCCGTGCCGCTGACGAGGTGGAACCAAGCGTGGCGATGTAGGAGTCGTGGTTGCGCACAAACTCTTCGAGCGAGTCACCACCGAATTTTCGTAGGGCTTCATTCGCCAGCACGAGCGACAGCATGGCCTCCGTGACGACACCGAGAGCGGGCACCGCCGTGACGTCGGTGCGCTCCTTGAATGACACCGTCGACTCACCCGTCGCGACATCGACGGTTTCGAGTACTGGGCGATTAAGCGTGGCCAAGGGCTTCATGGCCACTTTGGCAATCAATGGTGCTCCCGAGGTCATGCCACCTTCGAGTCCTCCGGCGTGGTCGCTGCGACGCACGAACCCACCCGAGCGTGTCTCATCGCTATCGCGGGCAATCGCGTCGTGCGCCTGCGACCCGCGCTGCGCCGCCTGCGCCATACCATCACCAATCTCGACGGCCTTCACGGCCTGAATACTCATGAGGGCACCGGCGATGAGACCGTCGAGCTTTCGGTCCCAGTGAACGTGGCTGCCCAGTCCAACGGGCACCCCGTAGGCAATAACTTCCACGATGCCACCGAGGGAGTCCCCCTCTTTGGCCGCGGCCTTGATTTCTTCAATCATCGCTGCGGCGCTGGCCTCGTCGAAGCAACGCACTTCCGATTCATCAATGGCGGCAAACTCGGTGGCACTGGGTCGAACACCAGTGGGTACCGCCGCCCCGCCGATGCGCACCACGTGTGAGCCAATCGTGACCCCGAGGTGCGACAACAGCGCACGGGCGAGGGCGCCGGCAACCACGCGGGCCGCCGTTTCTCGGGCACTCGCGCGTTCTAAAACGTCACGTGCGTCGTCAAAGGCGTACTTTTGCATGCCCACTAAGTCCGCGTGGCCGGGGCGGGGCGTCGTCAACTTGTCACTGGGCGTGCCGGGGGCAGCAGACATCTCCTGCTCCCACTTCGGCCACTCCGAGTTCAAAATCTCGATCGCCACGGGAGAGCCCAGTGTCCGACCGTGGCGGATACCACCGGTCAGTCGCAATACGTCACGCTCGAAGCGCATGCGGGGGCCGCGACCGTAGCCAAGTCGGCGACGAGCGAGTTGGTCGGCGAGCATGTCCTCGGTAATTGGAAGGCCGGCGGGTAGACCTTCGACGATGACGGTAAGCGATGGTCCGTGGCTTTCGCCAGCGGTAAGAAAGCGCAGCATCATTAAATTCTAGACGCTGACGATTTCTAACTATGCCTAGTTCGCGTCGGCGTAAAAAGGATTGACGCCCGAGGCGTGGTCGGTGACGTCACGCACGTCGGTGAGTTCAGGAATCGCGCCACGCAAGGCCGTCTCAATTCCCTGCGACAACGTCATTCGGCTCATCGCACAGCCCTGGCAACCACCCGACATCTTGATGTACGCCACCTTCGACACGTCGTCCATGGCCACCAGGTCGGCCCGGCCGCCGTGTGAGGCAATCGAGGGGTTGACTTGTTCGTCGAGCACGCTCACCGCTAACTGCGCCAGCGCCGATTCAATGCCGAGGGCCAAGATCTCGGCGGGCACGCCAGGGTTGGACTCCTCGGGAGTCGGGTGGTTCGGGTTCACCAGCACCAGACCACCACCACCATCGGCCGCGAACTCGAGTCGGCTTCCACGCAGGCGGTGCACGCTGGCTTCGGGAATCACAATGGTGACGTCGCCGTCACGACCGATGGCGGCCCCTTCGGGCGCGTCACTGATGTCGGAGAAGTAGAGGTCGTAGGCGTAGCCATTCCCCTGCGTACCGGTGACTTCAATGTAGAGACCAAGTCCCTCGCTCGCGGCTTCGCCCGCCATGGCGTCCAACACGACGTTGCGTGCCTCGTCAGTAAGTGTCAACACGTCGAAAGAAGTAGTCATAGAACTATTCTAAGGGTGCGCCACCACGGTGGCACCAACTAAGTTCGTGCGGTGACGCAGAGCCCGACCAGTAGCCACGAATGGTTGACCTTCCTCGACCCAGTCGCCGAGACGACGTGGTTCGTTGACATTACCTTCTTAGTCAGTAACTGGTCCTGCATCTTTGGCAATGGCTGCCAGGGCGTGTTGACCGGCGCCGCACCCGAACTGGTCCAGGGGTGTTGCAGCTACGGCGCACACTTCACCGACGAGGATGATCGCCAGCGAGTCGAACTCGCCGCAACCCGACTCACCGCCGACCAATGGCAGTTCAAGAACAAGGGCCGCAGCGGAACGACCCGAACAACGAAGAGTGGCGAACTCGTCACCAAATTGGTCCAAGACGCCTGTATTTTCCTCAATCGTCCCGACTTTCACCGCGGGGCCGGTTGTGCCTTGCACGTCCTGGCCCTCGACAGCGGCGAAAGCTACATTCCCCTGAAACCCGACGTCTGCTGGCAGGTACCGCTTCGAAAAGAGGAGATCACGCTCGCGAGTGGTGACACCTTGATGCGCATTGCTCAATGGAATCGGAGCGACTGGGGTAGCGGCGGGAGTGAATTCCACTGGTGGTGCACGCAAGACGACGGTGCCTTTTCCGGAAAAGACCGCGTGGTGGACACGTTGAAGGAAGAGCTCATCGCTCTTATGAATCCTTGGGCGTACGAGCAAGTGCTCGACTACTGCAATGGACGACGTCGCAAGGCAACGGCCGTGGCCCACCCCGTACTACGCCGCCGCTGAGGACTTACTCCGAGGCGAGGGGGTCTTCTTCGGCGAAGACAGTGCGGGGCAGCGAACCGAGAATTTCGTCATAACGGTCCTCCTCCACCAGGCACCATTCAGCGTGAATGTCTTCGGGAGCCGCACCACATTCCACGCAGGTTGTAGCGCGAGGACCAGTGGAACGCTTCATTTCGCGCGCTTCAACAAAGCGGCGGTGGCGACCCTTTTTCACGTCAACTCCTCACTGGCTGCGGGCCATAACTGGCGGCAACCGAGGCTCATATCTCTTGAGCCGGACTTCCATACTACCAACTCGCTGCTGCCACGGAGCCCTATGGTGGTCAGGTGACTTCTTCCTTCGACCCCAACGACATGATTCAACGCTTCCGCGAGCGCGCCGACGCCGTTCGCCGACGGGGTGTCCCACCCATCGAAGGCCCCGAACGCCAGCGTTTCATGGAGGCGTCCCGTCTCGATTTTCAGGACTACGCCATGTTGGGAGACGCCGTGGCATCACTCAACGATGGCATTTTGCGCCTCGAGATCGACCTTCGTCCGCCGAGCGACGCTTAGCCCTTCGCCACAACTGATGCTCGCAGGCCGCTGGCCGCGAGGCCACCGACGCCCGTCACCAGAAGGTCCAGCGCCCGGGTTCGCTGCGTCGTAGACGCGCCGGCTTGGTAGCACACGTTGGCGGCACCGCCGAGAGCGTTGTACGCCGCCGCGAGGTCGGTCGATAGTTGAGCATCAGGTGTCGGGAGCGCGGCGTTGGCCGCCAATGTATCAACGCTGAGTACCGCACAGACGGTGTGCAAGTCCTTGGCTGAGGTGGCCGAGTTCCTCAGCGCCAGTGCCGCTTGGTGGGCGTCGCGGCGAAGTTGCTCGGCGTTCGTGGTGAAATTGCTGTTCTGTAGCCACGAGCGCACCGCGGTCGCGGCACTTTGCGTACCGCAACTCGATAACAGTAGTCCCGCCACCACGAGGGCGAGGAGTCGCCTCATGAAGCGACGATGAGGTGTAGTTCTCGGCGCCCGCGACGCAGAACCAGATACTTACCGTGCAGCGCGTTTTGCAGGTTGATGGTCTCGTCACCGGCGACGCGACGGTTGTTGACGTAGACACCGCCTTGCTCGAGGAAGCGTCGTGCCTCCCCCTTCGACTTCGCCAGACCACACCGCACCAGTGCATCGGCCGGCTCAACACCCGCGAGCAACTCCTCGCGAGCGAACGTCGAGGAGGGTGCATCGGCCATAACGACCAACAACATCGCCTCGTCAAGTTCGGCGATGGCCTCGGAGAACAACGCTTCCCCCGCTCGCTGGGCAGCGTTCGCGGCCTCGTCACCGTGGACCAGGGCCACCACCGCATTGGCGAGCGCCCGCTGCGCGAGGCGCTCCTGTGGGCGCTCGGTGGTCGCCGCGTCGAGTTCACGAATGGTGTCGTGGTCGAGGAAGGTGAAGAAGCGCAGCAAGGTTGGCACGGTCTGATCATCGGCATTGAGCAAAAATTGGTGCAAGGCGAAGGGAGGCGTCAGGTCGGCGTCGAGCCACACTTTTTGATTGCCGCCCTCGGACTTGCCAAACTTCTGCCCATCGGCGCGAAGGAGGAGTGGTGAAGTAACGCCCGCCGCGCCCTTACCGGTCACCTTTCGAATGAGTTCAGTACCCATGGTGATGTTGCCCCACTGGTCTGATCCCCCGAGTTGCAACGTGCAGCCGTGGTCCACGTTGAGCCGGAGGAAGTCGTAGGCCTGCAGCAGCATGTAGGAGAACTCGGTGAAGGACAGCCCCACGTCGTCACGATCAAGGCGACTCTTAACTGAGTCCTTGGCAATCATCTGATTCACCGTGAAGTGCTTCCCCACATCACGCAGAAAGTCCGTGAGTGAAATGGTCGTAAGCCAGTCCGCGTTGTTGAGCAGCAGCGCCTGAGACGCACCGGCACTAGGCGAGAAGTCGAGAAAGCGACTGAGTTGTTCGCGGATGCCGGTCACGTTGGCGTCGAGTTGTTCGGCGGTCAACAGGGGTCGCTCGGATGCTTTGAAGCTAGGGTCACCAATCATGCCCGTTCCACCGCCGGCGAGGGCGATCGGCCGATTACCCGCCATCTGGAGGCGACGCAAATTGCACAGTTGCAACAAACTGCCCAAGTGCAGTGACGAAGCGGTGGGATCAAAGCCGATGTAGGCAGTTACCCCGCCCGCACTCAGACGGTCCAGGACCCCTTCGTCAGTGGACTGGTGCACCAGTCCACGAAATTCCCAGTCTGCGCGCAACGTCATTGCCACAGTCTAGAAGTCCGACCTACGACGATTGTTTTCAAAATGATGAGGAGGAAGAGGGGCCATTGATTTTTAGCCACAGGACCCACGAGTTCCACCAGCCGGCTACTTCAGCGACGCCGATGAAAATAAGCATGATGCCACCGAGAAGGCCAATGACCTTGGCGTGTCGCCGCAACCAACCAGAGGCACCTATCATCCATTCCGAAGCGAGCGCCGCCACGACGAAAGGCAGCCCCAGACCGAGGCAGTACACGAAGGCGAGGAGGGAGCCGCGAACCGCGGTGGCGCCTGACGAGGACGAGGCGAGGCCCAAGATCGCCCCGAGTGTCGGGCCGATACACGGTGTCCAGCCGAGGGCGAATAACACCCCAAGAAGGGCCGCACCGAGAACGGAGGCCCGCGGCAGCCGATGACTACGTCGTTCGCGCTGGAGCCACGCTGACGGCCACCAGCCGGCAAAGAAGAAGCCGAGCGCGATGGTTACGAGACCGAACACAATGGCCAACGTGCGTTGGTGCTGACTCAGTGTTGCCCCAAATGCCCCAAAGAGCGCCCCAAAAGAAACGAAGACAGAGGCAAATCCCACCACGAACGCGAGGGAGCCGAGGACCGCGCGGCCTCGACCACCTCGGGTGACGCTCGATCCGGTGGCGCCACTCAAAAATGCCAGGTACCCCGGGAGGAGTGGCAAGACGCAGGGCGACAAAAAAGACAGCAGGCCGGCCGCAAACGCGAAGGGTAGGGCCGCGAGTAGTGAGGCCGGGAGAGCGGCTACCACGGCACCGCTCCACGGATCTCTCTATTTAGCGACGCGTGCATCTCGACATTTTCGTGCCGCGGTGGCACTGAGGCAACGACGACGCTGAGACCCCCTCGCGCGAGCCCCGACGTCACCGCCGAGGTGAGCTGCGCAACCGTGGAAACCCGTTCGGCGTGGTGCCCGAAGGCGGCCGCAATCCGCACGAGGTCGTGATGACGGGCGGTGGCGAAGAGCTGTTCAAAGCGGTCAGTACTAAGCGCTGTGGCCTGGGGTAAGAAGTTGAAAATACCACCACCGTCATTGTCAACGACAACCAGCACCGCGCAGCCCTCCACCCCATCGACCAGTGCGGACACGTCATGAAGGAAGGTCACGTCGCCAACCAAGCCCACGGCCTTATCGCCCGCCGCGACACCGAGCACCGTGGAAACGACGCCGTCGATGCCATTGGCGCCGCGATTGGCGAAGACGGGAGCTACTCGAGATGGCGCCCACCATTCCACGTCGCGAACGGGCATCGAGGATCCGACCACGAGCGGAGTCGCGGTCGCGACCCCCAACTCCACTACCGTTCGTGCCACGGTGATTTCTGTGAGTTCATCACCGAGCGTGACGGCCAGGTGCTCGCCAACGAGTCGTGACGCCGTGGCCCACCGCTGCACAAAGTCACTCGCACCGCGCATCTGCGTCGCCCGACCATCGGGGAGGCCGGGGAGACGATCACCGATAATGCCGTCGGGGTCGGCCAAGAATCCGGCGCCGGTGAACCCAACAACTCGAGGTGCCCACTCGCGAAGGCGTTGGGCCAGAACCTTGGAGGCGGGAGCGCCCCCGAGTCGCACAACAACATCGGGGCGAAGTCCAGCCGCTACTTCGTCATCGCGCAACAGCGGATCGGCGTAGGGCAGTGTGTGAGGAACCGTCGCGTCGCCAATGATCGCCCACTGCAGGCCCCAGAGTTCTTGCACAACTGCGGCGGAGACGCCCGCTCCCACCACGCACAGCACCGACGCACCGTTGACTTCGAAGGCGGAGCGTAACGCCGGAATGACGGGTGCGAAAACCCAGGGGTCATTGTCCGATCGACCCTCGGGGAGCTCTTCGGCCTCACCAAGCAGCGGTTCGATGAAGGAAAGATTGGCGTGAACGGGTCCCGCGGGGCGGTCATCAAAGCCCCGCGCCGCTCGCCACAGCCGATTCGCAAACGGTCGCCACGTCGGCCGTGCGTCTTCCCTGGCCACGCCCGGCTCGGCGAAGTGGCGCACCATCGGCCCAAAGAGCGCCGTTTGCTCGATGGTCTGTGGTGCCCCGATGCCGCGAAGTTCTGGGGGGCGGTCCGCCGTCAGGATGAGCAACGGCACGCACGACAAATCGGCCTCCGCGACGGCCGCGTGTAGTTCGGCAGCGGCCGTGCCACTGGTAACGAGTACCGCCACCGGTCGACGAGTGCGTAGCGCTCGACCGAGCGCGAAGAACGCCGCCGACCGCTCATCGATTCGAACGTGACAGTGGAGTTCCGACCGTGAGGCGAAGGCCAGTGCGAGGGGCGTCGAACGCGAACCGGGACAAAGTACGACGTCGAGGAGCCCCGCTCGAACCCATTCGTCCACAATCGTGGCGCAGAATGTCGCTTGCACGGTACTGACCGGTACGCTCACGGGTATGGCACTCCTGACTATGGACCAACGAGGTGACGGTCCAGGGTTGATGTGGCTCCACGGCTTTACGCAAACGCGCGCGACGGCCGAGCCATTCCTCTCCATTCTGGCAGGAAACCATCGACTTATGACCCCCGATCTCCCCGGTCACGGCGCGAGTGCGGGGGTGAACGCTTCACTCGATGCCACGGCCGATCTCGTGGCAACTCTGCGCTCGCGAGAACCCTCGGCCCTCGGGGGCTACTCGTTCGGTGGGCGCGTGGCACTCCACGTCGCCCTCGCTGACCCCACCAGTGTCTCGCACCTCGTCCTGGTGTCGACCTCGATGGGCATCGCCGACGCCGACGAACGTACGGCGAGGCAGCGCAGTGACGAAGCACTCGCGCACATGATTCGACAACACGGGGTCGAGGCATTTCTTGCCTATTGGCGTCAGCTTCCCCTGTTCGCCACCACGCCAAATGACGCCTGGGGTACACGAAGCGCCGACGGCGAAGGACTCGCCACCTCGCTCGAGCGAGCCGGTGTGGGGACGCAGGACTACCTCGCCCCTCGTCTCGCCGCACTCACCATGCCGGTGCTCCTCGTCTACGGAACACTCGACCCGAAGTACGAAGCGGCAGCGAAGGCCATGGCGGCCCTCCTCCCCCGAGCCACGGTGGCCCCAATTGACGGTGCTGGCCACGCGGCGCACTTGGAACAACCCGCCGTGGTGGCGGAGATCATCCACCGCTTTCTCGCTACCGAGTAACGAGGAACCACACAGTCGCGAAGCCACCCGTGACGAGTTGCGCGCGGGCTGAATACTTGAGCAGGATCAACAACTCACGACCGGTCTTGGGTGAAAAGGCGATCTGGAGAGCCGGGATGTACACGACGAGGGCGACCGCGCCTACCGCGGCGGCACCTCCGTAGAGGGCACCGAGCACGGTCGCAAGCACGCAAACGCCGTAGAGAACGGCTCCGTTTCGTCGCCCCACGCGGGCGGCCAGGGTGCGCTTGCCGGAGAGCCGGTCGCCGTCAATGTCACGAAGGTTGTTCGCCTCCAGCAGGGCACACGCCATCGCCCCCGCGACCAATCCCCACCACCACACGTGGACGGGCAGGTGATTGTGCTGAGCGAAGGCCGTGCCGACCGTTGCCACGAACCCGAAGTAGACGAGCACGAACAACTCGCCCAGCCCCATGTAGCCGTACGGCTTCGGTCCACCGGTGTAGAGCCAGCCCGCCACAATCGCCGTTGCCCCGATCAACAAAAACCACCACGTTGTCCGCGAGGCCAACGCCGCGCCGGCCACGCCCGCGAGGGCGTAGCAAAGAAAGGCCGCTTGCTTGACTTGAGTAGCCGGGACGAGGCGCGAGGCCGTCAGGCGAAAGGGACCCACCCGCTCTTCATCGGTGCCGCGCACGCCGTCGGAGTAGTCGTTGGCGTAGTTCGTGCCAATCTGCAAAAACAAGGCCACCAGCAGGCAGAGCAGGGTGTTGACCAGGTTTACGCCGTGTGCGGCGAAGGTGGCCCCGATGCCGACGGGTACCGCGGCGGCGGGCAGCGTTCGAGGTCGCGCCGCTTGCCACCAGCGATCAATGGGACCCGGTGTCGTGGTACTCATGGTCGCTTCGGGAATCGTGAGAAGTCGGGGGCACGGTGTTCGACGAACGCGTTGCGTCCTTCTTGGCCCTCCTCAGACATGTAAAACAACATGGTGGCGTCACCCGCCAACTGCTGAATGCCCGCGAGACCGTCTTCGGCCGCATTGAAACCAGCTTTCAGCATGCGCAGGGCCAGAGGCGACAGTGTCAAAATTTGACGACACCAGGCGACCGTCTCACGTTCGAGATCGTCGAGGGGAACAACCGTGTTTACGAGGCCCCAGTCGAGTGCCTGTGCCGCGTCATACTGGCGACAGAGGAACCACACCTCTTTGGCGCGCTTGAGGCCAATCGTATTGGCCAACAGTGACGAGCCGTACCCGCCATCAAATGAGCCCACTCGCGGACCCGTTTGGCCAAAGCGAGCATTGTCCGCCGCGAGGGAGAGGTCGCACACCAAGTGCAAGATGTGACCGCCGCCAATCGCGTAGCCGGCAATTTGGGCAATAACTGGCTTCGGGAGTCGGCGAATCTGGACTTGTAAGTCCAGCACGTTAAGTCGCCCCACCCCCTGCTGGGCGACCTCGTCGTCTCCGATGTAGCCGTCGTCGCCACGAATCTTTTGGTCCCCACCCGAACAGAATGCGTCGGGTCCGGCCCCGGTCAAGACAATCACGCCGACGCTCGTGTCATTACGCGCTCGTTCGAAGGCATTAATTAGCTCAAAGAGTGTCTGGGGGCGAAACGCGTTGCGACGCTCCGGGCGGTTGATGGTGATGCGGGCAATGCCTTCGGCAACTTCGAAAATAATGTCGACGTACTCGTGGGCCACTCGCCACTCGGGTAGGGGCAGCGAGCGAAACTGGTCGACGGGGTCGACGGGGTCGCCAGAAATCACGGTAGTAGCCATACCCCCACGCTACCGGACGCCCTTCATTGGTACGGCGCTGCTCCTAGGCTACGGAGGTGCCCTCCCTCGTTGCTCTCGACTTCCCCCTCGGCCCCGCCCTCGTGGAGGAACTCACGGAGTGCGCCATGACGAGCCAAGCCTTTTGCCTGGTCGATCAGCGACTCTCTCCCCGCGCTCGTGAAGCGGCGCTCGTCGCGATGGGCGCGACGCACCTGCGCTCCCCCAGCGGTACGGTAACCCTCACAACGGGTCGCGAGGTCGAGGATGGTGACGCCCTCGTCATGCTGACGTCTGGCTCAAGCGGTACGCCCAAGGCAGCAATTCACACGTGGCAGTCGCTGATCGCCAGCGCCGCGATCACCCAAGCCACCCTGCGTAGTGACCGCGCGCCCGTTTGGATGGCGGGTCTCCCTCCCTCCCACATTGGCGGCCTCGCGGTGCTCCTGCGATGTGTACTCAATGACGCCGAACTCCGTTTCGGTGACGATCTGGCCATTGGTCCGTCCATGGGGGCAACACATATTTCCGTTGTACGAACCCAGCTGACTCGCTTCGACCTGTCCGACTACGACGTCGTGTTGGTCGGTGGCGGCAAGCCACCGGGGTCGGTCGCACCCAATGTGCACGCCACGTGGGGTCTCACCGAAACCGGCTCCGGCATCGTCTACGACGGCGTGGCCCTCCCCGAGGTAGCGGTGCGCGTCATCAACGGCGAACTCTGCGTGCGCACGCCCACGCTCTTTCGCGCGTACCGTGATGCGCAACGGCCGAGTGTGGAAGCTGACGGCGTCGCATGGTTTCCCACCGGCGACGGTGGTGACGTGCGCGATGGTCGCGTCTCGGTCCATGGTCGCATCAAATTCGTGATTACGACTGGCGGCGAAAAAGTGTGGCCCGACGACCTCGAACAGTTGTTTCTGAGCGTCGCCGGCGTACGAGACGTGGCGGTCACCGGCGTCGACGACGACGAGTGGGGTCAGCGCATCATCGCTCTCGTGGTCGCTGACGAGCCACTCGACGAGGCGTTAAAGGGAATTGCCCACGAGCACATTGGCCCGTGGGCTAAACCCAAAGAGATCCGCTACGTCGCGGCAATTCCCCGCACCGCCAACGGCAAAATCAAACGAGATGCGCTCGAGCATCTGCGCTAGTAGCAACTATTTCGTGAGGCCAGTGATCGTACCGAGCAAACTTTCCACGGTGTACTGGTCAGTGGGGTCGTCACGAACAATCGAACCGAGACGAAGAACGACAATGCGGTCGCAGACCTCCAAAACGTGCGGCAAGGTGTGCGAGATGAACAACACGCATAGTCCCTGCTCCCGCGCTGCGCGGATGACGTTAAGCACCTCTTGTGATTGGCGAGCACCGAGGTGGTTCGTCGGTTCGTCAAGGATGATGACGTTCTTGGCCCACATGACTGCGCGACCAATAGCGACCGCCTGACGTTGGCCACCGGAAAGGTCTGACACGGTCTTTCGACCAGCGGGCACCGAGATGCCCACTTTGTCGAGTTCCTCAAGGGCCTGGCGCTCCATGCGGCGCTGGTCGAGAAAGCCAAGCTTGCCCAGTGGACCACTGCGCACGAGTTCACGACCCAAGAAGATGTTCGCGCCAATAGTGAGATGAGGAGCGAGCCCCGAGTCCTGATAGAGGGTTTCAATACCGGCCGCCATCGAGTCGTGTGGTGACTTCCAGTGGCGGGCCTCGCCATTGACCAGTAGGTCACCGCTATCGGGAGCGTGCACACCGGAAATGACTTTGATCAGCGTTGACTTCCCTGCACCGTTGTCGCCAACGAGTCCAATCACTTCACCGGCGTGTGCCTTGAAGCTCACGTCCGTGAGGGCCTGCACCGAACCGTACGATTTTGAGATTGAACGAAGTTCAAGCAGTGGGGCGTTACTCATCGACGGCTCCTTGTGCCACGAAGTGCCTGCAGGGCGGCCGCGATGGCAATGATTGCTCCCACCACCACTTGATTCCACGTCGGCGGGACATTGATAAAGACGAGGCCATCGGTCACGATGGTCAAAATGGCACACCCGAGCAGGGCGCCAACCACACTGCCCATGCCTCCGGTCAGTGACACGCCACCGATAACCACGCAGGCGATCGCTTCGAGGTTGGCCGTCGCATCGGTCGTTGGCGAACCAGCGCCAATACGGATGAACCAGAACATACCAACGAGGCCCGAGAGTAGGCCCGAGAGCACGTAAATCGAGGCGATGTGACGCTTGATATTGATGCCGGCGGCACGCGCGGCGAAGTCATTAGAGCCAATGGCGAAGGTGTAGCGCCCGTAGCGAGTGAAGTGCAGCACGATGCACATCACGGTGGCGATTACCAGCACGATAAGCGAGAGCCACGTAAAGATCCACCACCCGGTGGAGCTCCAAATAATGGCGGATTGGATATTGCCAACGTCGCCGCCGCCCGAGACTACGAGTGCGTATCCCGCACCGGCGCTCAAGGTAATGAGCGTTGCGACGAAGGGCACCATATTGACGACAGTGATAAGAAAGGCGTTGATTGTCCCGACCACCAGACCAACGAGGGCGCAGATCAGCGTGCCGAGCAGAAGAAGTGGTACCTGACCCATGTGGCCCTGGTAGTGATTCATCACCTCGGCACCGAGGACACCGGAGATGGCGACCGTTGAGCCAACGGAGAGATCGATACCGCCCGACACAATGACGTAGGTTTCGGCAATAGCGAGCAGCACGAGACCACTGAAGTCCACCACCAGGCTCGATATTTCACCGGTCCGGAAGAACCGTGCATTCTGCGATCCAAAATAGAAGAAGAGGGCAACGAAAACAACCAGCAAAATGGTGAGCTGGTTAGTCGCTAGGGAGCCCAGTGAGTTGCCCTTTTTTGTGGGGGGTGTGGCCTTGGCGGCTTCGACCGACGATGACTGTACTGACACGAGAAACTTCCTTCACTCACCCAACGGGGATGTCTTGCGGTAGAAAAAGACGGCCCTCGAGCGCCCCAAGGGGAGACGCTCGAGGGCCGTCCTCTAGACAACTACGCCGTAGCGTAGACCCACTTCGCGAGAGTCGCGGCACTGCTTGAGGGAGTCAAGACAGGGTTTGACAACTGCGTGAGGTGAGGAACGTGCTGCTTCATTGCGGCCATGTAGGCGTACTTCACGGCCAACATGCCTTCGGTCTCAGGCTGCTGGGAGATGATGCCGGCCAACGTGCCCGCCTTGAGGCTGGCTTCGTTGGTTGCGTAGGCGTCGTAGCCAATGACCTTGATGGATGCAACAGCACCCTTTGCGGCCACGGCAGCAGTTGCGCCTTCTGCGTCGGTACCGTCAACGGCGAAGATGCCGACGAGGTTGTTCGCGGCAATGTCCTGCTCGAAACCGCTCTGGGCGGTAGCGGGACTGGACTGCGAGACCACTGCCTGAAGGAGCTTCATGTTGGAGAACTTCTTCTTGACTTCATCATTGAACCCCTTGACACGAGCGGCGTCGGTCGAGGTGGTCAGCGACGAGACACCAACGGCCACGGCGCACTTCGACGACGAGGTGCACACGGTGCTGTAGTTGATGGCCTTCGCCAATGCGTCAGCAGCCGCCTGGCCACCCTGGTAGTTGTAGCCAGTGACCCACGCCGAGATGTTGCTCTGGTTCGCGTTACCCGAGTCCACGTTGACGACAGGAATGCCGGCATTGACGAACTGTGATGTGATGCCAGCGAGCGCCTTGGTGTCGGTCGGTGCGATGACAATAGCGTTCGGCTTCTGCGAGTACAGCTGCTCCAGGATTGGAAGCTGCGTCGAGGGCGAGTACTGCGATGGGTTACCGGACCAGATCAGGTTGACACCCAACTTGGCGGCTTCGGCGTAGGCACCAACCGACATCGAGATGAAGAATGGGTCTGCTTCAGCACCAACGTTGAAGGCAATGGTCAGCTTGGGCTTCGCGGCCGACGCGGCAGTAGCGGAGCTACCGAGCGCAGCGAACATCGAAGCGGCCAGGGTTGATGCCGCAGCAGCCCCCTGGATGAAACGCATGGAACGTGATTTCATTTGTTTTCCCCCCTTGTCCATCGATAGAGTCCATCTCTTCGATATCGGACAACGTTGTCTTTACAATAACGAACAGTCGGAGTGCTGTCAAACACTCACCGTGCAATTTTTTTGCGGCGCTACGAAACGGTAATTTCACCGGACCCACGCGAGCGTAGGTCGGTCGAAATAATCATCCGTTCAGCCGGTCCGCCTTCGCCGCGAATGCGTCGAAAGAGCAGTGATGCGGCCATCTGGCCAATCCGCAACGGATCTTGCGCCACCACGGTAACGCCAGGGCGCAAGAGGTCCGCGAGGAGAAAATCGTCGAAGCCGATGAGGGCGATGTCATTTTCTTTCCCCGCCGCCCGGAGCGCTCGCACGGCCGCGATCGTCAAAAGGTTCTGGCCCGTGAACAGTGCCGTTGGTGGGCGCTCGGTGGCCAGCATCTTCGTTACTGCCGCCTCGGCAGCTTCTTGCGAACGAAGGTTCTTCACCATGAGCGAGGACTCACTCTCAAGACCCAACTCACTGAGGGCGTCGTGGAAACCGCGAAATCGCTCCTGTGCGGTGACAATCGTCGAAAGATCGCCCAGATAACCAATACGACGATGCCCGTGGCTGGCCAAGTGTTGTACGGCTTCTCGCGCTCCGGCGTAGGAGTCGGACATCACGCAGTCGGCTCGCAGTTGTACCGGGGGTCGGTCGACAAAGACAATTGGTGTTCCCGCCTGCTGTTCAATTTCGAGGTAGGCGTGGTTCTGGCTGGCGGGGGCAATGATGATCCCGTCAACTCGATGGCGAATCATGGTGCCGACAAGTAGGGGCTCGCGGTCCGGGTCTTCATCGAAACTGCCCCCGAGGACGGTGAACCCTTCCTTCAATGCGCATTCTTCAATCGCGCGGTAGATAACGGCCGAAAAGGGGTTCGACAGGTCTTCGAGAAGTACAGCAATCTGCGACGAACGGCGGTCGCTACGGCGAAGGGCGCTCGCACCAAAGTTATGTTGGTACCGCAACTCGCTCACGGCCGCGAGTACTCGCTCGACCATATCCGCATTGACCGTTGACTCCTCATTGATCACTCGAGAGACGGTCTTGAGACTGACGCCCGCCAACGCCGCCACGTCCTTCATGGTGGCACGAGTTGATGTGGCTGGGGGCGTTGGCATACGTTTCAATTCTGTCAGAGTTTTGTCACTTTTCAATGTAGATGGGATAACGTTGTCTCGCAACTGCGGTGACGAAACTTTCGCACTCACTTCACAAGGAGCCCCCGTGCCAGCCGGAACAGTCGTCATTGGCGAGAATCTCGTTGACTTGTTGGTGCACAACGATCGAGTCGACGCCGTGATTGGTGGTGGACCACTCAACGTGGCGCGAACACTTGCACGCCTCAACTCCCCGACTTCTCTCTTGAGCGGGATCTCCGGCGACGCGTTTGGTCAACAGATTCGCCGTGCGCTCGAACTCGACAATGTTTCACTCATCGAACCAGGTGCGAGCGCGCTGCCCACCACGTTGGCCGTGGTCACCGTTGACCCCGCCGGACCGCGCTATCACTTTCATCTCCAGCACACCGCCGCATTTGCCGTGCAGGCACCCGAGATTGTCGACGCTCGTGCCCTCTACGTGGGCACCCTGGGCCTTATTGTCGAACCCATGGCGAGCGCCAGCGAGCACGCATTCCTCTCTGCGCCCCCTACGGTGCTTCGGGTTATTGACCCGAACTGCCGGCCGAGTGCGACGTCCGACCCGAGTTGCTACCGAGACCGCCTTCGCCGCCTCTTCGCGGTGGCTGATGTCGTGAAAGTGTCCGTCGAGGACCTTGACTTTCTCTTCGGCCCCGGCAATCATGACCGAGCTCGATCAATTCTCGACCAGGGCGCCCGAACCGTCGTCGTGACTGACGGCCCCCACCCAATTTCGCTGTGGCACGCGTCGTACTGCACAACGGTTGCGGTGCCGGCGGCAGCTGTCGTCGATTCGGTCGGCGCCGGTGATTCGTTCATTGGTGGCTTTATTGCGTGGTGGCTGGGACACCAACTCTCGCCCGCCGACTTAGCCGACGAAGCGACGGTGACGACAGCGATCGTCGCCGCTAGCGCAATCTCTCGACACACCTGTGAGCAGGCCGGTGCTAACCCGCCCTACGCCGCGCAAGTCGCCAACCTACCGAGCTGGCAGTGGCTGTAACTGCTCCATAATCCATGTCATCGTGTCCATGATGGCAATCGATTCATCAAGTGGCATCACGGGACTTTCCAGTAGCCCGAGTTCGAGGCATCGGGCAACCTCAATCGCCTGGTAGTGCAGACCGCGACCACTGACGTCAAAGGTGGAACGAACGGCGTCACCGACTCGTGGAATGAACGTGAAACTTGTGGGTGCATAAAAGTCGCCGTCAATTTCAACTCGACCGTCGACGCCGGTAATGCAGGCGTGTGTGGCGCTGCGCGCAAACGACGTTGTCGTCAGTACGGCGTGCGCACCACTGTCGTACCCAAAGATCATCGAACACTGGCCATCAACGCCGGTGAAGGCGGGGTCGACCATCGCCATCTGGCGAGAATGTTGGCCGAGCAGCATTGACGCAAACGAGATCGGGTAGACCCCTAAGTCGAGGAGGGCGCTGCCACCGAGTTCTGGTGCGAAGAGTCGCGAGGTCGGATCTTCAGCAAACCATTTTCCGTGATCGGCCTCGAACGTCGTGAGGCGCCCCAGGGCGCCGCTGGCAATCAATTCTCGAAGAGCGACCACGTGTGGCAAGAAGCGGGTCCACATCGCCTCCATTGCGAAGAGGCCCTTGGAGCGCGCGAGAGCAACCAGTGTCCGTGCCTCGTCGCCACTCATGGTGAACGCCTTTTCCACGAGGACGGGCTTGCCGTTCTCCAGCGCCAGCGTCGCGTTCTCGAGGTGCATCGGGTGAGGGGTGGCGATGTAGACGGCATCAACGTTGGTGTCCGCGCAGAGCGCTTCGTACGAACCATACGGCACGCCCCCGAACTCTTCGGTAAAGGCCTGGGCGTGGGCCAGGGTGCGCGATCCCACCGCTACAACCTCGCCCTCGTCAATGAGGCGTAGCCCTTCGGCGAAGGTTCGCGCAATTTTCCCCGTGCCGAGAATGCCCCAGCGAACTGTACGTGTCATGACTCTCCTCTTTCGGATTCGACGATAGCGGAGGGATTCAGTCGTGGGGCTTAACCTAAGGAGATGCCTTTGCTTCGAGACCAACCGGCCCTCGCCTCCGCCTACCTTCTGTCCCACCGTGATAATCCCGTGGACTGGTGGTCGTGGGGAGACGACGCCTTCGACGAAGCCCGTCGACGAGGCGTGCCCGTCTTTCTTTCGGTGGGCTACGCCGCGTGCCACTGGTGTCACGTCATGGCGCACGAATCATTTGAGAATCCCGTGGTCGGGGCCCAACTGAACCGCGACTTCGTCGCCATCAAAGTTGACCGAGAGGAGCGTCCCGACGTTGACCAGGTGTACATGGCCGCCACGCAACTACTCAGCGGCCATGGCGGCTGGCCCATGTCAGTCTTCATCTTGCCCGATGGCCGACCATTCACGGCTGGCACCTACTACCCTCCCGAAGACCGCGGTGGACAGGTGGGCTTTGGCCGGTTACTCGACGCCATAGCCAGCGCATGGCGAGAGCGGTACGACGACATCGTGGACCAGGCCAATGCTCTCGAGCGTGCACTTCGACGCGAAGTTGCCTTTGTCGATGCGCTCGCCCCTCGCGTTGACTCACTCGATCTGGCGTCGGTGCGCCATCTGCTCGCCCAGGAAATTGCTGACGCCACCGACTCCCACGGGGGGCAGGGGGCGCCTCGATTCCCCCGTCCTAGTTTCGTTCGCGCTCTGCTGCAAGCGGGCCGAAGTGACGTCGCCGAAACAATCCTGCGGGCGATGGCCTTCGAGGGCCTCTACGACCACATAGAAGGAGGCTTCGCTCGCTACAGCGTGGACGCAAGTTGGCACGTACCCCACTTTGAACAAATGCTGAGTGACCAAGCGCTCTTGACCCTCGCCTACGCCGAAGCGGCCGTGCGCAATGGACGACGTGAATGGCATGAGGTAGCGATGGCGACCGCCCAACGGATCCGCGACGCCTTTTCGGTAAGCACGGGCTTCGCCTCCGCACTCGACGCCGACGCCGGCGGCCACGAAGGTTCCCACGTCACGTGGACGGTCGACGAGGTCCGAGCGGCGCTCGAGCGCGCCGGTTGCCCCGACGACGTTGCCGCCGCTCTCGAACGGTGGCGTATTACGACGCCGGGTCTGTTTGAAGGGCGTTCCATCCCTCGACTCAACTCGGGTGCTCCTTTTCTCACACCCCCAGCACTCGCCAAAGCGCGGCGTGGGCTGCAGGTGACTCGCGCCACTCGCCCCCAGCCGGTCCGTGACGAAAAAGTCGTTCTGGAGTTCAACGCCATGACGGCTCGGGCCTTCTTATCCCTCGGCGACGACGAGTTCACCACTGACGCATTGGTCCTCCTTCGGTCCCTGGAAACGACGCACTTACGCCACGACACCTGGTGGCGCACCAGTGAGTGTCACGTCCACGCCACCGCCGCCGATCTCTCGTGGTTCCTCGACGCCACCATTGACGCGTTCGAGCGAACCGGCGACGATACGTGGCGCCGCCTGGCTCGCCGCGTGTCGAACTATCTCATCGCCCACCACTGGGACGGCGCCGTGCCAACCGCGATGAACTCATCCGTTGGTCACGGCCTGTTCGCAACGAGCGATGCGGTGACCGATTTGTTTGTTCGACCAAAGGAAATCTTCGACGGCGCGACGCCGTCCAGCCACGCCATCGCCACGCGCGCCCTCGCACGCCTCGCTCTCATTGACGGTGACGGCGATGTCTTGGCGGTGGCCCAGCGGTTGGTGACCCTTGCGAACGAGCTTCTGAGCACCCACCCCCGCAGCGTGGTGGACTTGGTTGACGCGGCCGGATTTGCTCTCGAGGGCGTCGAGATTGTCATTCCCGGTGCGCCCTCGGCACTCGCCGACCACGTACGATTGCATCCTGTGTCAAACGCTGTCCTCATCACCGGAAACGGAACCTCACCCCTCCTTGCGGGGCGCCGCGACGGCGTGGCCTACGTCTGTCGTCGAGGCGTCTGCCAGACCCCCGTCAGCTCGGTCGACGACCTTGAGCACCTGCTTGGACCACTGCGCTAATGGCATTTCGTCGCGACCCCAGTGCCCGAGCAATCAAGGAGCTCGTCGAAGGAATGACGACGCGCACCGACGTACGCGTTACCCCGGGTTCCCAGGTTTTTGGCCTCGTGCTGGGCTCGACAACTGAGTCCACCACGGTGATTGATCTGGCATCACATGCCATCATGCGTTGGCGCATACCGTGGCCCGCTGGCGTCACTTCCGACCTGACGCTCTTTGACGTCGTCGAGGGCACGCTGGCGGACGACCCCGAGCGCGACGACCTCGCTCAGCCCGAAGCGGTCACCCTCGGCGAACTCCCCCGCCGGCTCGGTACCTACCGCGGACGACGCGTTCGTTCGTGGCTGGAAACCTTGGCGACACCGGGTGACGGCCCACTGTTTGGCTTTCGCGGACCGAGTGCGCCCTACTGGGAGTTTCGCGGTGAACGACCGAGCGTGGCGCTGGTAGCTCCCGACCAAGGTCCCCAATTGATGCGTCGATTCGACGATGGGTCAACGTGGGTGCGCTTTGGCTGGATTGGCGACGACATTTGGTTGCTGTGCGAAGACCAACACGCCATTCGAACGATTGAGGCCACTCGTCGCAACACCCTCTCGGGTAAGGATCTCGCGACCGCACTGGGTTTTCGCCCCGCGTACGTACTGGTCACCTTGAGTGCACCAATTGATGGTCACACGTACAAGAGTTGCACCGGGCTGTTGCCCCGGGGCTGAGTTATTTGAACAACTTGCCCGATGCGAGTGCTTCGGCCATAGCCCAGCCAAAGACAACCAGACGCTGGCCACTGGCGGCGTCGAGGTTCTCAAAGAAGGATGCCGCACCTTCGGGGATGGCGCCCTTGCTCGCCACGTAGTCGAGCCCACCAACGGGTGTCGCCCCGACTGACATGATGAACGTCTTGTCGTCGATGGCCTTCTCAGAACCAAAACGCTTGGCCAAGCGACGACCCCACGCGCGATCTTCACCGGTGGGCCGGTAGCCCAGACGCGGCACAATGTCCTCGAGGCCATTGAAGGCTCGGTAGCCATCGGCCGAGAGCAGTCGCGATCCGAGCAACACGTCCTCGTCAGGGAAGGCGAGCAACGCACGACGGAACTGGTCGTGGAGTATCACCTTGAGCGTTTGGTCAGACTTGGCGTTTCGGTCAACCAACATGACGCCCACGAGCAAGGAAGGGGTGCCCCCAATGCGCTCGAGCGTGCAGAAGGCGTAGCCACGCAACTTGTCGTTTTCACGCGCTTGGGTGACCAGTACCCACTCGTCACGCTGCTTCGACAGAAAACCAATGTCAAACGACGGCTCTCGATCGGCACACAGATCAGCCATTTCGGCCAGTTCGACATCGCTCAGTGCGGTGGTGTCTTTCGTGGAAACGCTAAATGCCATTTTGACAGTCTACGGTGCTTTCTCGGTGGTCGTAATCGCCTAGCCCCGAATCACATTTCTGCCGAATTCTGAGCGCAAATCAGGGACAACCGCGGCAATCGAAACGTTGAAATCGTCACCCAGCTGAAAGGACTGACCGCCTTCACCCACTTCGAGAACGACCCGCGATGGTCCCGGGTACTGGACCAAAATATCCTTCAGTGTCCCAATCGTCGCTGCGGTCAACTGCTCCGGAAGGAAACACAGGCGCAACTCGCGAGGTCCAGCATCGACTTTCACCACTTCGATCTGTGTTGCTGCGAAGCGGGGCTCTTCGGCGTCACGATCATCCACGCGGACGGTGACGACAACGATGTTGTCCTTGGTGAGCATCGGACTCAGTCCGTCAAACCCTTTGGCCGAAACGTTCAGTTCAATCGAACCGCCAAGGTCTTCGAGGCGCAACCTGGCGTAGGGCTTGCCCTCCTTCGTCGTGCGGAGCGTCACTTCCGACATGATCCCGCCGACCTTGAACTGGTGGCGCACTTTTCCGGGCTCCGCTGCCGACTCGCGCAACTGCGCTATTGTCCCGTCAACCTTGGTCGCGAGAATCTGCTCAACCGTGTAGAGCGGGTGGTCCGACACGTAGGTTCCCAGCATTTCACGCTCAAAGTCCAGCTTGGCCGACTGTGCGTATTCGGTCGGTGGAATTGGAATTTCCGTACCGTCCCAGTCGCCTTCGCCGGGCGTCTCGCTAAACGTCGCAAACAGGGTGCTGATGCCCACCGCGAGGTCTTTTCGACGCGCCACCGTGACCTCAATGAGCTCGTCGACCTTGAGACTAAAGCCCAGTCGTGGCACGCCGAGGGAATCAAAGGCGCCCGCCTTGATCAGTGACTCCATCGTGCGACGGTTGAGCACGGCGGGGTCAACGCGACGAACGAAGTCGTAGACCGACGCAAAGGGGCCCGCCTTTTCTCGTTCCTCGACAATCTTTTCAACCAAGGCTTCGCCCACATTTCGAACGGCCGCCATACCAAAGACAATCGTGCGCTCGTCGCGCAGCGCTGGGGTGTAATCGGCGAATGACTGATTGACGTCGGGCACGTCGACCTTGATATTCATCATGCGAGCCTCGTTGAGATAGAGGGACGCCTTGTCCTTGTCGTCACGAAATGACGTCAGCAGCGCCGCCATGTACTCAACCGGGTAGTTCGCCTTCAGCCACGCATTCTGATACGCGATGAAGGCGTACCCGTAGGCGTGACTCTTGTTGAAGGCGTAGTCAGCAAATGGCTCAATCTTGTCGAAGATGCCCTCGGCGAGCGAGCGTTCGTACCCCTGGTTCTCAGCGCCCGTAATGAACTTGGCCCGCTGCGCCTGAATCATGTCGCGAATCTTCTTCGAACACGCTTTACGCAAGTCATCAGCCTCAGTCATAGTGAAGCCAGCAATTTTGGTCGCCACGCGCATGATGTCTTCTTGATAGATCATCAATCCCGATGTTTCGCCGAGGATTTCTTCGAGGTCGGGGTGGTCGAACGTGACCTCCTGTCGCCCATTCTTCCGGTCCGCGTAGTCGTTGTGGACGTTTTCGCTCAACGGCCCCGGGCGGTAGAGCGCCGTCAATGCAGCGATGTCGTCGAACGAGGTGGGGGCGAGGCGCCGCATGAGCGTTCGCATCGGCGTCCCCTCTAGTTGGAAGATACCAATGGAGTTCCCCTGGCGGAGCATCGAGAAGACCTTTTCGTCGTCCATCGCCACATTGTCAATGTCGATGCGTTCGCCCGTTTTTCGCTCAATATGGTCGAGCGCGCGCTCGATGATGGCGAGGTTACGAAGTCCCAGGAAGTCCATCTTGAGGAGGCCGAGCTTCTCAATTGCCGTGGCTTCGTATTGCGTCACAATCGGGGCGTCGTCACCGGCCGCGTTCGACGACTTGCGCTGCACCGGTACGTAGTCCAACACTGGACCACGGGTAATCACCACGGCCGCGGCGTGAATGCCATCCTGGCGTCGCTTATCGACGAACCCCTTCGCCGTGTCAATAATGTGTGCAACCTCGGTGCTGTCCTCGTACATCTTGCGCAGGTCGTGCGCTTCGGCGTACCGTGATTCCAACCCCGGTGTCGGGGTAAAGCACGCGGCGAGGGGCAAGTCTTGCCCCATGACGAGCGCGGGCATTGCCTTGCAAATATTGTCCGCCAATGAAGGCGGGTACCCGAGTACGCGGGCGGAGTCTCGAACCGCGGCGCGAGCCTTAATCGTCGAGAACGTCACAATTTGAGCTACGTGGTCGGCGCCGTAGCGTTCGGCGGCGTAGCGAATCATGTCGCCGCGGTACCGCTCGTCAAAGTCCATATCGATGTCGGGCATCTGCTTGCGACCGGGGTTGAGGAAGCGTTCAAAAATCAGGCCGTAGCGAATCGGATCAAGGTCGACGATACGCAGGCAGTAGGCGATGCAACAGCCAGCGGCTGATCCGCGACCCGGACCAACCCGAATTCCCTTGTCGCGTGCGTGACGAATAAGGTCCCACACGACGAGGAAGTAGTCCGAGAAGCCCATGTCGGCCACCACGCGAAGTTCGTAGTCGAGTCGCTCGATAACCGTCTCGGGCAAATCGTGTCCGTAGCGCTCCCGGGCTCCGGCGTAGGTGAGTTCACGGAGGTAGCGGTCAGCGCCGTCTTTGTGTGTGGCGCCACGAAGCTCGCTGGGAATTGGAAATTCCGGTAGCGCGCTATTGCCGAATTCGATGGTGACGTCCACTCGCTCGGCAATCGCCAGAGTGTTGTCGCACGCTTCAGGAATATCACGGAACAGGTAGCGCATTTCAGCCGCTGATTTGAGATAGTGCTGGTCGCTCGAGAAGCGGAAGCGGTCCGGGTCGGACACGCGCGCGCCCGTGCCAATGCACAACAGGGCATCGTGCATCTCAAAATCTGAGTGCTTGACGTAGTGGAGGTCGTTCGTTGCCAGCAGGGGCGCCGTGAGATCCTTCGCGATTTGTAGCAAACCAGGGTTGGTGCGAACCTGCTCGGGCATCCCGTGGTCTTGCATCTCGATGAAGAAGTTGTCGGCCCCAAAAATGGTCTGCAGTCGACCGGCAAGTTCAAGGGCCTTTCCGTAGTCGTCGCGTAAAAGGGCCTGCAGCACCACACCGCCGAGACATCCCGACGTGGCGATCAGCCCTTCGTGGTGCTCTTCGAGCAGTTCCCAGTCGAGTCGTGGCTTGTAGTAATAACCCTCCAAGTAGGCGCGCGAGGAGAGTTCACGAAGATTCTTGTACCCGGTATTCGACTGCGCCAGCAACGTCAAGTGGTGGTAGAGCTTCTGACCGCCCTCCGTATCGCCACCGGTGTCGTCAATCTTTCCGCGCCGTGGTGGACGATCAAACCGCGAGTTCGCCGCCATGTAGGCCTCGAGACCGATGATGGGCGTAATGCCGTGCTTGCGACAGGATTCGTAGAAGTCAATGACGCCGTACATGTTGCCGTGGTCGGTGATCCCAATTGCCGTCTGCCCATCAGCCTTGGCCGCGAGCACCATTTCCTCGACACGTGCGGCCCCGTCGAGCATCGAGTACTCCGTGTGGTTGTGAAGGTGAACGAAGCCGTCAGCCATGAGTGCAGTGCCTTTCGCGCGCCCACCCATGGGCCAACGCATGGGCGAAGACTACGCAGGGGGTGTTACACGACATGGCTACAGGTACGTTCCGGGGCGTTCGGGGGCGGCACCGAGCGATCGGTCGCGCGCCACTTCCATCTGTGCGGCGGCCGCCTGCTGGGCGAACAGTGAGGCCTGAATGCCGTGAAAGAGACCTTCGAGCCACCCCACCAGTTGCGCCTGAGCGAGGCGGAGCTCTGAGTCGCTGGGCACTTCAGCACGAAAGGAGGGCACCATTCGCTGTAGTTCGTCAGCCAGGTCCGTCGACAGTGACCCCGAAAGTTCGTGCAGCGTCGTTTCGTGTATTTCTTTGAGACGTCGGCGACCTTGTTCATCCAACGGAGCACTTCGCGCTTCGTCGAGGAGTGATTTCACCATCGCACCGAGTCGCATCACTTTGGCCGGCTGGCTAATGAAGTCTGACTCTTCCACTGCCGTGAATTCGGGCGTTGGTGCGGCGGTGCCCGGGCTCAGCACTTCATCGGGATCAACGGAAATCGGGCGTTCGGGCATTTCTGACACCCTTGCAGTGTGCCAGATTTCGCCACCCTCGTGCCCACGGCAACTCGGAGGTGCTCTTAGTAGACTGCTTCCGTGAGAGTTTCGACCCGAGGTGACTACGCCAGCCGAGCATTACTCAGCCTCGCACTTCGTGACGACCTCGAGGTGCCGGTATCCGTTCGTGACCTCGCTGAGCGCACCGGACTCCCCCAGCCCTACCTCGAGCAAATTCTGCTGAATTTGAAGGGTGTTGGGCTCGTTCGGTCAAAGCGTGGTGTCGGGGGTGGCTACGTGCTCGCCCGTGAGGCCGACGCGATCACGTTGGCCGAAATCGTAGCCGCTGTTGACGGCCCAATTGTCGCCGGCGACTTCGGCGAGCCACACCGTGATGGGGCGTGCGACCACGAAGGTCAGTGTGTCCTGCTCGGGGTCTGGGCCGAAGTTGGCGAGCACATGCGAGTTCATCTCGCGAGTTTCACTCTGGCTGACATGGTCAACCAGGCTCGCGGTTCACGCCGGCCGAGCGCCACTCTCAAGCACCCCGAAGCCCATTCTTAAAACCTTCCTAAGACGAATTTCAGGGTTACCTACTGTGTGGTAACTTACGCAGGTAGTCGTAGGAGAAATTAGCCGTTGTCGGGCTACATGTGCTTATGTGAGGAGCTGTTGTGAATACCACCCCCCGCCGTTCCGCCGTGAATACCAATGATATGTTGGGCCTTTTGATGCGCGATCTGGACCGCTACCCAATGCCGAACTACGACGAACAAGTCGAATTGGCCAAGCGCGTGACCGAAGGTGACGAAGAGGCCAAAAAGCAAATGGTCGCCGCCAACCTCCGACTCGTCCTCCACTGGGCGCGTCGCTACCAGGACCGTGGCGTCGAGATGGTCGACCTCGTCCAAGAGGGCACCTTTGGTCTGCTTCGCGCAGTCGAAAAGTTTGACTGGGAGCGTGGATTCAAGTTCTCAACGTACGCCACCTGGTGGATTCGTCAGGCCCTCCAGCGTGCCGTCCAGCAACACGGTCGCACCATTCGTATCCCCCTGGAAGTCGGCGAGCAATTGCAGCGTCTCGAGGCCACCACGGCCGAGTTGACCTCACTCTTCGGGCGCAAGCCCACCGACGACGAACTCCTCGAGGCCACCGGGATGAGCCGCGAATTGCGCGAGAGTCTCAAGGGCCTCGCCGGTGTCACCGCTAGTCTCGACCAGCCCGCGTCGTCTGATTCAGCGACCACACTCGGTGACCTCGTTGCGCCAAGCCAGTCCGACTGGGTCGGCGACGTCGAGCAGTCACTCATGGACGACCAACTGCACGGCGCCCTCAAGGGCCTTACAGCACTCCAGCGTGATGTTGTCACCTTGCGTTTTGGACTCAACGGCGCTACCCCACTGTCGCTTCAGGCCACCGCCGAAGTGATGGACATCGGCGTTCGTCGCGTGCGCCGCGCTGAAGAAGAAGCGTTGGCTCTGTTGCGCACCGATGACCGCGTGCTCGCAGTCCGCGCTGACGCCTAGAACCCTTCGTCGACGAAGCCCGGCACCAGCGGGACGAGGTCGTCGGGTAGCGGGCTTCCCGCGCTGACTCGCTCACCCGTGACGGGATGGGCGAAGGCGAGTGTCCGTGAGTGCAAGAAGAATCGGTCTTGCTCTAATCGGCGATCACGACGGTGGCCGTAACGGGGGTCGTTCACCACCGGGTGGCCGATAGTGCCCATATGGACACGAATCTGATGTGTCCGGCCGGTGTCGAGTGACAACTTCAGCAGCGTCACGGGCTGGGGCTTGTCGATGCGCATTAAGACGTCGTAGCCCGTGCGGGCCTCGCGGCCATCACTGCGCACGGCCATCAGCGTTGGTGTCCGCGTTGACCGGCCGATGGGGGCATCGACGACGCCACGCTCCTCGACGACGTGGCCCTCCACGAGCCCCAAGTAGGTTCGCTCCATCGCACGGCTGGCGAGCTGTTCGCGCAGGCCCTCGAGCCCCTCAGCGGTCTTAGCAACGACGAGAACACCCGATGTCCCCTTATCGAGGCGGTGAACAATCCCAGGACGGAAGGGGTCGCAGAGCCCAGCGTCACTGAGTGCCTGCAGTTCGGGAAAACGGGCCAAGAGGCCGGCGACGAGCGTGTTGTCTCGCTGACCAGCGCCCGGGTGGACCACTTGTCCAGAATGCTTGTTCACAATGGCGAAGTGCGGGTCGTCGTAGACCACGTCAATTTCGACCGAGGCATCAGGTGTCACGGTGCCATCGTCGGGTGGAGGGAGCAATGCAACGAGCAACTGCCCTTCGCTCACAATGGCGGATCCCTTGAGAATGACCTTGCCATCAAGCGTGACCACGCCCGAGCGAAGGAGCGCGGTGGCGTCGTTGCGTGACATGCCCGTCAACATGGCGATGACTCGGTCAATGCGCGTCTCGTCTAACGTTCCGGGAATTGGAAGTTCGAGTGTCTCACCATCAAAGGGATCACTGTTGTCAATGTCGTCTACCACGGGACCACCATTCGTTTGCCCCGAAGGACAAGTAGGAGAAGCAAGAGAAAACCAGCCGACACTGCGATGTCAGCCACATTAAAAACCGGAAATCCACCGACAGCCACAAAATCGGTGACCCGCGGCGGCGACGCCGCTAGGCGGTCAAGCACGTTCGCCACCCCGCCACCGAGGAGTAACCCCAGCCCCCACATCGCAACGCCTGGTTGGGCGCGCAGGGCTAGTGCCAACAAGACCAGGGCAACTATCACGGCAACGATGACACTCACCGACGGCGTGTTGCGACTGAGCGAGAACGAAATGCCACTGTTGAAGGTCAGACGGAACCAGAGCGGCCCAACGATATGGGTCGGACCATGCATCAACTGCTGTCGAGCCCACCACTTCGTGGCGGCATCAACAACAATGACGCCACCCGAAAGGGCGAGGACGCCCAGATTGAGCCGTCGACTCAGACGCTTGCGCGACACGACATGCACATGAACGCCGGCAACTGAACCTCCAGGCGTTCGCGTGGACGAATCGGTTCGTAGCACTCGTCACAACGACCGTAGCTGCCCTCAGCCACGCGAGCGAGGGCGACATCAATCTCTTGGACTTGCAAGCGGTAGTACGCCGCCTGCTCCTTGAGCTGGTCGCGTTGAATGTCGGACGAGACACTTGAGCCGTCCTCATCGTCGTATTCGAGTCGTTCCCGGTCGACCAACATTTCGTCCGCCTCAGACTCCTTGGTTGCGATCATGCCCTGGTACTCCTCACGCTTGCCCAGCAACAAGTCGCGAAGCGTCGCCAAGAACTTCGGGTCCTTCTCGTACGGCTTCGAGTGCATCTTGGCATCGAGAGCCTCTTGACGCTTGCGCTCTTCCGCCTCACGACGCTCTTGACGCTTGCGCTCTTCCGTCTCACGACGTTCAATCTCTTTTTGCTTGCGCGCCTTCTCCGCCTCAATGAGCTTCCGCTTATCAGCCGCTTCCTTGAGCTTCTTCGCCTCAGCGGCGGCCTTGGCGGCGGCCTTGGCCTTGGCCTCTCGTTCCTTCGCGGCAGCCTTCGACTTGGCTGCTTTTTCTTTCGCGGCCTTCGCGGCAGCGGCGGCCTTCGCCTTGTCGGCGGCGGCCTTCGCCTTCGCCTTCTCGAGATCGAGTTTTGCTTTGGCCTTTTCAGCCGCGGCCTTTTCCTTGGCCTTCGCTGCGGCGGTCTTTGCGGCCGCGGCGGCTTTGTCCTTTTCGGCCCTGGCCTTCGCGGCGGCCTTCGCGGCCACTTCTTTATCCTTCGTGGCTTGGGCCTTTACTGCGGCTTGAGCAATTTCCTTCGCTGCCCTTTCCTGGGCAGGCGTTAATGCTTTCTTCACTGTGGCCTTTACTGCTTTCTTGGCCGGAGCCGATGTGGGGGGTGTACTACGTGCAGCGGATTTCTTTGTCGGGCCAACCGTGGATGGCACCGCATTTTTAGCGGGCGACGATGCCTTGGGTGCAGTCGCCGCAGCTGCCTTCTTAGTGGTAGTTACTGGCGTCGACTTCTTTACTGGCGGCTTTACCGCTGCCTTGACCGGAACCTTTGCAGCAGCGGCTTTGTTCGCGGTTGTCTTTACCGAGGCCTTGACCGGAGTCTTTGGAGAAGCGCCTTTTTTCACAACGTCCTTCGTCGGTGCCTTTTTCGCCGTGGCGGCAGGCTTCGTCGCAGATGCGACTTTGTTGGCGGGAACGGTGGCTCGAGCCTTGGGTGCGGCGGGTGTGGACTTCGATGGCATCAGACTCTCCTCGTAGAACGGTGAACTCAATCAGCGCGCCGAGGCTATCAGCAAAACACCTCTTAGCGGGGGTTATCCTCCGAAAGAGTTCCCATCATGTCACCAATCGTGGCGCTCGGGGCGGGTGGTGGCGACACTGGTCGGATATCGGTGATGGGAGCCGGAGCCGCAGCTGAGGGGCGACTTTCGCTGCTCTGTGTCGTGTCGGGCGAACTCGGGCGGGGCGTGTTGACACTGACGTGCATTGAATCTTCGATCCATTGGTGGAGGTCCCCCAGCACCTTCTTCACTCGAGCGCGCTCTTGCGTCAATTGACGAGTGAGCGCATCAACGTCCTCGCTCAGGCGCTGCTTGAGGCCATTGAGTCGCTGCACCTCGTCTTCGGCCCGACTACGGGCTTCATTGATAATCTCACGAGCGCGCTCTTGCGCCGTGGTGGTCAAGTCACGAGCCTTGGCTTCGGCCTCAGTCTGCGCTTGCTCGATGAACTGGTGGGCCATGGCAATCATTGATGCAACCTGCTCAGAGCCATCGGCGACGGCGCGCAGTGGAGCGGGAGCGGGAGCGGGAGCGGGAGCGGGAGCGGGCGTCAGTACCGAGATCGGCGTCGGTGCCGGGGCACCATTTTGCAACTGAACAATGCGCTCGCTCGCTTGACGAAGTTGCTGGCGCAACTGGTGCAGTTGCTCGCGAAGTTCGTCGACTTCAATCGCGGCCTGGTCAAGGAAATCGTCAACTTCATCAACGACGTAGCCACGCAGGCCCGTCTTGAAGCTGACTTTTTTGATCTGGTCTAATGCTGACCGGGTGGTGTCGGTGCTATCCATGCCCTCTACCCTACCGTTAGGGACAGAGCAAAACGTGACTTCGCCTTAGAGAAGCGAATTTACGACATTCAGCACGATTATCGCGATCCACACCGAAAAGTCGATGCTGACGCCACCCATGCGTGGTCGAGGCATGATTTGACGGATTGGACGTAACACTGGCTCGGTCAGTTTCGCCACCGTGTCCTTAGTCTGTGCCAAAAATGACGAGCTGTCACTCGGGGTGAACCACGACAACACGGCGGAAAGAATCAACACCCAGATGTAGAGCTGAATGACGAGGTGGACGACTCCCATTAGCGGGGCATCGCTTCATACTTCGAAGCACGCAGCCGAGCACGCACTTCGGGCGTCACCTTCACACCCCTGGCGCATACCAAGTACACGAGACCCTTTTCGAGCCCCTCGATACTGGCGTCCAAGGCGCTGACGACACCGGAGGCGAAGTCGATGTAGCGACGACGAAGCGCGGGGTCAGCGTCGATCACATTGAGAACAACGGGTCGACCCATCTTCAGGTCTTGCGTGATGCGATTCGCTTCGTTGAAGGACTGTGGCGCGAAGATAGTCAGGTCGAGAATGTTTTCCACCGTCGTAATGCCGCGCTGTTCGCCGAGACCGCTCGGGAGGGGTCGGGTACGAAGTGGCTGACCATTGTCGTCAACCATGGTCACCGAGCCGCCTCGTGGCGCCATTGGCGCTACCGGACGAAGGGGCGCCAGACGGGGGGGGGCAGTCGGGCGCGCGTTGACGTCGTTGGTCGTCGGCTCGGGGGCCATGCGCACGGCACCGCCACTCAACTCACCGAAGTCTTCTTCGATGAGACCAAAAAATTTTAGAGTTTTACGAAACAATTCGTTCATGCACATTCTCCTCGCGGAATTCCGCCTTGTTCTATGTTAGACAACCCTCAGGCATAGTGCCGTGGGCCAAACAGCAACCGACCGAGGCGCACCTCGGTGGACCCCATCTGGGCCGCCAGGGCGAAATCATCACTCATGCCCATTGAGCGCTCCGCAACGTCGAGTTCGTCGCACAGTTCACGCACCAGGGCGAATGCCTGTCGGGCCCCCTCAGGGTCCGGCGGTGCCACGGTCATAAGGCCTCGCACCCGCAGACCAACGTCGCGGGCGTAACGAACGAGATCGGGAATTTCCGACGCTGGCGCACCGTTTCGTTGGGCGAGCCCAGTGGTATCGACCTGCACATCGAGAGCGCCAGCGAACCCCACGGACGCGAGTTTGTCGAGCTCCTTGGTGCGCGACACCCCACTAATGACGTCGGCGACGACACCAATGCGTGCAATTTTGTTGGTTTGTAATGCACCCAGATAGTGCCAGGACAACGGCTGATCGCTGTGTCGACGCTTTTCTTCGAGTTCAACGAGGTAGTTCTCGCCCACGGCACGCAGCCCTGCCGCGAAGGCGGCGTCGACCGCTGCACTGCCAAAGGTTTTCGTGACGGCCACAATACGGACGGTCGAAGGATCTCGACCGACGTCAGCTATTCGTTGTCGCACCTCGCCAAGATTGTCGGCTAGCGCGTCAAACAAGGCTCCCCCTACGGGCGCAGGAAGTCTGGCAGGTCGTCGTCGCCACCGAGTCCCAAGAAGTCGTCATCGTTTGAAGTACTGAACGCCTCAGAACGAGGGCCTTCGATGAGGCTGGCCACGGGTGGGGCGACGGGAGCCTGCGCCACCGGAGCCTTTTGCGTGGTCGGGTGGTCAAAACCGGCCGCAATGACAGTCACGCGAACCGCTTCGCCAATCGACTCATCGATAACGGAGCCGAAGATGATGTTCGCGTCAGGGTGGGCAACCTCGTGGATGATGCTGGCAGCGTCGGTGACTTCGCTCAAGGTCACGCCGGGTCCACCAACAATGTTCATCAAGATGCCTCGTGCACCCTCGATGGACGCCTCGAGCAGTGGCGAGGTAATTGCGGCGCGGGCGGCGTTGATCGCGCGTCCCTCGCCCGTCGACATACCAACACCCATGATCGCCGTGCCGGCATTACGCATAATGGCGTTCACGTCCGCGAAGTCCGTATTGATGAGGCCAGGTACGGTGATCAGGTCCGTTACGCCACGGACGGCCGAAAGCAGCACGTCGTCGGCAATCTTGAAGGCGTCCATGATCGTCGTTTCGGTGGTCGTCACGTTGCGCAGACGGTCGTTGGGGATGACAATAAGGGTGTCGACTTTTTCGCGCAGTTGCTGGATGCCCTTTTCCGCCTGCGTCGCGCGACGCTTTCCTTCAAAAGTGAACGGGCGAGTGACCACACCGATGGTCAAAATGCCCATGGCCCGGGCAATGTCAGCAACGACGGGGGCTGCACCAGTACCGGTACCACCACCCTCACCAGCAGTAATGAACACCATGTCGGTGTCACGCAGTGCCTCTTCGATTTCGGCGCGGTGGTCTTCGGCGGCCTGACGTCCCACTTCGGGGTCCGAACCGGCACCGAGGCCACGGGTAATGGTGCGACCAATGTCAATCTTGAGGTCGGCCTCGGAGAGGAGCAACGCCTGAGCGTCGGTGTTCGCGGCGATGAATTCAATGTTTCGCAAGCCGGCACTAATCATGCGGTTTACGGCGTTCACGCCACCGCCACCGACACCGATGACCTTAATAACTGCGTGATAGTTGCCTTGACTCAGACTCATCAAACTCCCCTTTGGGTTTAGTACTGCTACGTCGACCATACGATGAGGCGCTCATTCTCCAGCGCCACAAGTAAGTACAGGCTAGTTAGCCTTTTAGTTTAGGAGCAAATGGTGCTCAACCTGATGATGGACTCGTCACGGTCAATTCATCGGGCACGGTGACGTTGACCACGTCACCTGGCGTCAACGTGGAGGACTTGAGCACCGAGGCAATTGCGGTGAATTTTGCGTGGAGATTGGTGGCGTCTCCGACCACGAAGAGCACGGGCGTCGTCATGCCCAGTGACACCGCGCCGCTGGGGTCAATATTTATCGTTCGTACCTGATCGGCGAAGGCCGGCGGCAGTGCTGCGGCGATTGCGACCCCGGCAGCACCTTGTCGCGAGTAGGGCCAGGCGGCGCCGGCGGCGGGATCAACCAGCGTCGGCAGGTTGGCGTTGGCGGGAGCAGCGCCCAGGTCGGCCCCGTTCGCCCCCACGTAGGCCCACGTGGCCTTCTTCGCCGCCACGGCAACGACCCGCGTTTCATGGACCGTGATGGTTACCGTATGGGGCCACGACACGGTAACCCGCGCGTCGCTCACCCACGGCAAGGCGCGCAGACTCCGTTCGAGGGCAGTCGTCGAAAGACCATAGAGCTCCGGGTGGCGGCCGAGGCCAGTGAGTCGAAGGACCGCAGGCATTGTTTCGTGCGTCGCACCAACGAGGTGCACTGACTGAACGCGAAAATAGGACTGCCGGAGTACCCAGCGCCCACCGAGGACGACGGACGTGCCAATCACCAGCAGGGTGAGGACAACGAGAAAACGCTTACTGGGACGGCGACGCTTCGGCGTCGCCGACGAGTCATCACGTCGGGCTCGTCGACCCTCGGACGCTTCGCGACGACCACGAGTCTGTGGCGTTTCGCGTCGGCCACGGGTGGCTCCGCGAGACGATGGTCGGCCTGCCTCGCCACGACGGCTCATAACGCCTCCTCGAATCCCCAGAATTTAGTTTCTGGCTCCAACGTGATACCGAATTCGTCACGTACCCTGCGGCGGACCTCTCGCATGAGCGCAAAGACATCGTGGGCCACGCCATCGCTCTCGGCGATGATGAAGTTGGCGTGCTTGGTCGACACCGACGCCGACCCGACCCGCAACCCGCGCCCCCCCACGGCTTCGATCAGTCGACCGGCTGCGTCACCCGGTGGATTACGAAACACGCTGCCCGCATTCGCTCCGCCCGGTTGGTGCTCGCGACGCCATCGCACGATCTCTCGCAACCGTTCCGACTCCGCGGCCGCGTCACCCCGTTCGAGTCGAAGCGTGACCTCAATGACGACGTCACGAGGGGCGAGCGCGGAGGTTCGATACCCAAAACCAAGTTCAGGTGCCGTCAGCGTCACCAGTGATCCCTCGCGCCAGACCACGACCGACGACACCGAGGCCGCCATATCCGAACCATGCCCGCCGGCATTCATGGCGACGCCGCCGCCAAAGGTGCCGGGCACACCAACGGCCCAGGCGAACCCGACGACGCCGTCGGTCGCCAGACGTCGCGCGGCCCGCGGCAGGTCCATTCCCGCACCGGCAACCACCGTGACCCCCTCGGGCGAGTCGGACCAGCGAATGTCAGCGAGTGCGCCAACGCACTGCACGGCCACAATGTCGTGTCGACCGTCGGCAACGAGGAGATTCGATCCATTCCCCACCGCGCGGACATCGCCCGTGAGGTTGCTGGTCGCCGCGAGGTCCTCGACCTCCTCGACGGTGACAAAACTGGCCACCGACCCACCGATTCGGTAGGTCGTGTGCGGGCCCATGGCCTCATCGTGGCGCACCTGGGAAGTCATTGACCGACGACCTCCGCTGCCCACTCCCCCACGTCGCCCGCCCCGAGGAAGAAGAGGGCGTCACCCGATCGGGTGGCCAGTGCCGTGAGCACCTCAGCCTTGGTCGCGAGATACGGCACCTCTTGCTGGCGGCGGTGGTGAAGCGATTCCGCCACGCTCTCGCCCCGCACGCCCGCGGTATTTTCCTCACCGGCGGTGTAGATCGCCGTGACGATCACCTCGTCGGCGTCATCGAACGCTGGCGCGAAACCCTCGCCAACCGCGGCCGTTCGGGTATAGCGGTGGGGTTGAAAGACGGCGATGATGCGCTGATATCCCGCGTCTTTGGCGGCCTTAAGCGTGGCCGCAATCTCGCCCGGCAGGTGGGCGTAGTCCTCGAAGACGTCGAAGTTCCCGTAGCGACCTCGGAACTCGAACCGCCGAGGAGCACCACGAAACGCCGCGAGACCCGCGGTGACCGCTTCGGGTTCAATGCCCAGCGAGAGGGCGAGCACCGCAGTGGTAGCCGCATTCGCAACGTTATGAATGCCCGTGACCGCGAGTGAGAGAGCGAGCGCCACCGGCCCCGTTACCGAGAAGGTCGCGCCGTGGCGAGCCAGTTGCACGTCGCTCACCCGCCACTGAGCCGTCGACGACGTTCCGACGGTGACGACTGAGCGCTCGACCTGGGCAATCACCCGTTGGACGCCCGCGTCGTCACTCCAGACCACCACCGGACCGCGCGTACGTGACACCAGAGCGGCGAAGGCGGACTCGAGTGTCGCCAGGTCGCCGTAGTGATCGAGGTGGTCGGCCTCGACGTTGAGGACGGCCAGTGCGTAGGGCGACAGGCGGTCGAAGGTGCCGTAGCTCTCGTCAGTTTCGAGCACCAGCGTCGACGATGACCCCGCGTGGCCATTCGCACCGATGCCGAGGACCTCGGCACCGAGCAGCCAACTGTCGTCTCGCTGGGCACCGACCATGATGTGCACCATCATCGAGGTGGCCGTCGTTTTGCCATGGGTGCCGGTGAGACCGACCACGTCGTAGAGGTCGCCCAGGGTTTCGAGCATCTGCGCTCGCGTTAGGAGCGTCGCTCCACGTTCGCGAGCCGCCGTGAGAGTTGGATGAGTGAGGGATACCGCCGGCGACCACAGCACCACGTCGGCGTCACTGCCCTGGAGGGGATCGGTGTCGCTTCCCATTGCAATGCCCTCGGTAGCCAGTGCCGAGGCGACACCACTCATGTCCGCGTCACTACCCGAAACAACACAGCCACGCTCGTGCAACAGACGGGCCACACCACTCATGCCGGCGCCCGCCGCGCCGACAATATGAATGCGAGTGCCCGGCGCAGTCATCGCGACACCGCCACGACCGTCTCGGCAATCGCGGCCGCCGCATCACGGCGGGAGAGCGTCAACGCGGCCAGCTCCATGCGCTTTTGTTGGTCTGGACCAAGTATCAGGGTGAGGGCCGCGGCCAATTTCGCGGGGGTCAGTGACGCCTCATCAAATACCATCGCGCCACCCGCCGAGCTGAGTACCCGAGCATTCGCACTCTGGTGATCACCGGGCGCACCCGGCAGCGGCACCAGCACTGACGCAATACCCAACGTGCACAGTTCGGCCACAGTGGTCGCCCCGGCTCGACAGACGGCCACGTCGGCGACCGCCCACCACGTCGTCATGTCGGCAAAATCAAGTATGCGATAGTCGAGACCCTCGAGCGTCGGCACCTGCTCGCGTACCCAGGCCTCATCACGTCGTCCGGTGACGTGGATCAAGGTGACGTCTGAGCGAGTGGACCATAGACCCGCGAGCGCCAGGGTCATTTCATTGACTTTTCGCGAACCCAAGGAACCAGTCATGACGACGATGACGTGACGTCCCTGTTCGATGGGGGGCACGACGGATGCCCTCGCCCGGTCGCGAGCCAATGGTGCACGGTCAATGCTCGCAATATCGTGGCGAACCGGAGCACCCGTGACTACCGTCCGCTCATCAGCGACGCCGAAGGCCACACAGCGGCGCGTCGCCCATCGACGCAGGAGTCGGTGCGTGAGCGGAGCGTGAGCGTCCAGATCAATCAACACCAGGGGGCGGCGGCACAGTACGGCACCGAGTGATACCGCGAAGGACGCGTAGCCACCGACACTGACCACGGCCCGAGGTCGCCAACGGGCAACGAGGGAAATGCCCATCACACTGGCTCGCACCAGTCCCACGAGGGCGCCAGCATTTTGCCAGCAAGCTTGAAGTGAAAGGGAGCGGCGAATACCGCGGCCGGGCAGCAGGGTGAGCGCTATCGGACCGTGACCGAGGAGTCGCCCCTCTTGACCACGAGTTGATCCCACGTAGCGGATGTCGTGCGTCGAGAGACCCACGCCGCACAGCGCTTCCGCCACTGCTTGCATCGGGAAGATGTGACCACCCGTGCCCCCGCCGGTGATGACAACGGGGCCCGTCATGGACGTTGTGGTCGCAGCGGTGGTCGACCAGGTGAGGACAACCCACTCCGGCGCGACGACCCGACGGGAGAGGGCAGCTTCACGTCCTTACGGGAGCGCGAGGTGTGACTGGACGACGTGTCATGGGCGATGTTGTAGAGAAGCCCCACGGCAGCCATCTGCATGATCAACGCCGTACCGCCGTAACTAAAGAAGGGAAGCGGCACGCCCGTCACTGGCCAAGAACCAATCACCGACGCAATGTTAATCAGTGCCTCCAAGGCAATCCACGTCGTAAGACCGACCGCAATAAGCCGCAATACATCGTTCCGACATCCTTTGATAATGCGCGTCGCGAAAATGAGGAAGGCCATAAAGAGACCGATGACCGCCAAGGTTCCGATGAAGCCCAGTTCTTCGCCAATGATGGAAAAAATAAAGTCCGTGTGGGGGTTTGGCAGCATCCCCCACTTCATGCGACTATTCCCGTACCCGAGCCCCCGCCATCCACCCGACCCGAGGGCAATTTGCGACTGGAAGAGTTGGTAATTGCTCCCGCCATGTTGGGTGCTCAAGTGAAGAAACGAGAAGCGAGCTCTGGCGTATTTATTTGCGCTGGCGTAGATAGCAATCGCCGTCACGGCGAATCCGGAAGCAACCGCCATTTGCAGCGCCGAAGCACCGCCAATAATGAGCATGCTGAACGCCATGACCCCAACAATCGTCGCGGTGCCAATGTCACGCTCGAGAAGGATAAGAAGCACCCCGAGCCCCACGGGCACCATCCGTAGGGCCAGCTGTCGCCACTCGCCCAACTCTTTGTGAAACTTCGATATGACCCAGGCCACGTAAAAAACTACGGCCATCTTGAAAACTTCGGACGGCTGAATCTGCTGTCCGAACAAACTAATCCACCGACGCCCACCGTTCGAGGTCGAGCCGGCCACCATAACGTACGCGAGACCGACGATGCCGATGCCGATGATCCAGAGCCCCCATCGCACGAAGAACGTAATCGGCATTCGCGCCATGATCACGAGCACGACTACTGACAGTCCAACAAACAGTAAGTCATGAGACATGAAGCCAAAGTTCGAACCGCTCGCTACCGCGAGCCCTTCGGACGCTGACGCCACCATGAACGTGCCGTAGGTCACCATCAGCAACGTGGTGACCACGAGGGCGGTGCCCATCTTGTTGCCCTTCGGAAACGACTGGACAAATCGGGCGAGTGGATTGGTCCACTTCAGCGTCGCCACTACAGCACCTTCGCGATCTTGACAAAGTCACCGTAGAAGATGCCCAGACCGAGTGAGGCGAGGAGTCCGGCCAGAATCCAGAATCGGATGATGACCGTTATTTCGGGCCATCCCTGGAGTTCAAAGTGGTGATGAAACGGCGCCATCTTAAAGATACGGCGCCCAAACACGCGGAAGCTAAAGACCTGCAAGATCACCGACAACGTTTCGGCTACGAACAGACCGCCAATGATTGGCAAGAGTAAGTCCAGATTCATGAGCAGACACAGTGCCCCGAGACCCGTGCCGATGGCCAGCGATCCGGTGTCGCCCATATAGATACGAGCCGGCGCCGCGTTCCACCACAAAAATCCCAGTAGAGCGCCGACGAGGGCAACGGCAACGAGGCCTAGGTCAAGCGAAGCGTGCAGGTGATAAATGTGGAAATGGCGGTACTGCCAGTACCCGATGATGGCCAGCACCCCGAAGCAGAACGAACCCGATCCGGCGGCGAGGCCATCAAGACCGTCAGTCAAATTAACGGCGTTCGACGTCGCGATAATGACGAAGACCGCCATAGCGAACCACCCACCGGCCATGAGTTGCCACCCCGGAAATGACACTCGGGTGAATGACAGGTGGGTCGAGGTGTGGACCCAGTAGAGGGCAGCGAGGGCGAAGCCAATCGCAATCAAAAACTGCCCAGCAATCTTGCCGCGCTTGTTCAGTCCTAAATTCCGAGCATTGCGAATACCAATCAGGTCGTCGGCGAACCCCAACAGTCCTGACGCCACAATCGCGGCAATCACCAAGAGACCAGAACGAGTGAAGGTCAGCGCAGAACCGAGATGCCCGCAGCCATACCCGACCACAGTGGCGACCACAATGACCACACCGCCCATCGTGGGGGTGCCCGCTTTTACCTGGTGCGAAGCGGGACCATCCTCACGAATTCGCTGACCCATTGAGCGTTCGCGAACGTACCGGATCCACATCGGCGTCACGAGCAGGGCAATCAAGAAGGCGACGCCGCCCGACTTCATCAAACTCAACATGGGCAGCTCACTTCAGTATCTCCCGTACGTGGAGGCGGTCATCAAAGGCTAGAACCTGATCACCGATAGATTGGGTCGTTTCGTGACCCTTTCCGGCAATCAGCACCACGTCAGCATCTCGCGCCATCGAAAGCGCCGAGGCAATGGCCTCGGCGCGGTCCACGATGCGCTGCGCGGCGCCGGCGGGCACTGTGGAAAGCACCTCGTCAATAATCTGTTCCGGATCCTCACTACGAGGATTATCCGACGTCACAATCACGTAGTCCGACAGACTGGTCGCCACCTCGCCCATGCGAGGGCGCTTGGCGCGGTCACGGTCGCCACCACAGCCAAAGACCGTAATGACGCGACCTGACGACAAGGCTCGAACGGCGTGCAGCACTCGTTCGAGGCCATCGGGGCTGTGTGCGTAGTCAACAATCACGGTTGGTGAATCGTCGTGCACCACCTCGAATCGTCCCGGTACGGCGGCAACGGAGCGCAGTGCGTTGGCCACCGATTCCTCGCTGGCCCCCAAGGCAACCACGATGGCCATCGCGAGAAGCGCATTGTCGACGTTGTAGTCACCGATCAAGGGTGAGCTAACCGCCCATCCACGCCACAGAAATGAGGTCCCCGATAAGGTGCTCGCAACTTGCGAGGCATCGCTGCGACGAACCTCCACTGTGGGCAGAGTGCACGCGTCGGCCAAACGGCGACCGTACGGGTCGTCGACCCAGATCACCGCACGACTGGCGTATTCAGAAGTGAAGAGACGGGCCTTCGCCGCGAAGTACTGTGCCATCGTTTCGTGATAATCCAGATGGTCGTGGGTGAGGTTGGTGAAGGCGGCCACTGCGAAATGCGCACCGAGGACGCGGTCCTGGTCGAGGGCGTGACTGGACACCTCGAGTGCGACCACGTGCTTCGCCGAATCCTCGATTGGCGTTCTCAGTGCGCGAAGTGTCCGCCACAGCTCTGGGGCGGCGGGGGTCGTGCGCTCTTGCGTCAGCGTGCCAATGCTGTCACCGTGCCAACCAAGAGCGGTGCAGAGACTGGCGACCAACGTGGCCACGCTCGTCTTGCCATTTGTTCCCGTGATACCGACCAGTTGTACCTCGCGGTCAGGGCGCCCCGTCACCGCAGCACAGGCGTGCGCCAATGCGGCGCGGAGTCGCGATGGGGGGATGACAATAACGGGGACAGAGCACGACACCATTGCGGGAACCACCACGGCGCTGGCCCCATTGGCCACGGCGTCAGCAACGTAGTCAATGCCTTTCGCCACCTGTCCATCGAGCGCGAAAAACAGTACCCCCGGCGCACACCGACGACTGTCGATTTCCACCGCCGTAATTTCGATACCGGCGGTGGCCATCGTGAAGTCGAGATCGTCAAAAATGTCGCCGAGGTGCATCAGGTCACGTCCGATCGCAGAGCACCTGGTCCAGACAGTGGCTTGATGATGGCGCCCGTCGAGGCGATGTTGTAGTGGTGAAGGGCGTAACTCATCACCTGTTGAAAGACGGGGGCGGCGACGGCGCCGCCAAAGATGGTGGTCGTGGGTCGCTCCACCACCACAATCATGGAAAAGGTGGGATTGTTCGCCGGTGCGAAGCCGACGAAGCTCGCGTTGTACGCGCCCGTAATGAGGCGAGCGGCGCCGGGCTGAGGGATTGATGCAGTACCGGTTTTGCCAGCGACCACGTACCCAGGAATGATCGCGTTCGTCCCGGTCCCCGCGAGCACTACCTGCTGCAGCATCTGATTCATGGTGCGAGCAACACGGGTCGAAAGGGCCTGTCGCTGCACACTTGGCGCCGTGGCAGTGGCGTGTCCGTCTGCCCCAATTGTTGCGCGGACTAATTTGGGCTCAACAAACACGCCGCCATTGGCAATGGCGTTGTACGCATCGAGCACCTGAATCGCCGGGACTGCGTCGACTTGACCAATGGGCAGCGAGACTTCATCAGAGGCGTACCAATTCGCGGCATTGATCAGCAGACCAGCGGTTTCGCCGGGGTAGTTCACCGAAGTGAGCTGACCAAAACCCAGTCGTTCAACTTGCGCCAAAATACGGTTCTCACCGATAGTTTTACCAATTTCGTAAGTGCCAATATTGGACGACTGAGCCAGAATCTGCGTCGTCGTCAGGTGCTCAACACCGTGTACTTCAGCATCGTGGAATGGTCGGCCGCCAACTCGAATGTTGTAGGGAACGGTGAATACCTTTCCCGGGGTGACCGTACCTGCCTCGAGCGCCGCCGAGAACGTCACCGCCTTGAACACTGATCCTGGTTCGTAGGCCTGCGTAAAGGGAAGATTGTTTATGGTCTGTTCGATACCGGGCACACCCACCGACTGCCCCCACGCCGGCACGGGACCAAGAATGCCGGGGTTGCTCTTGGTGTTCACCAGCGAAGCGTCGGCCAATATTTCACCGGTCTTGACGTCCATGAGTACGGCCTGTCCCGTGATGCCGTGGACCGCCGCGAGTTGCGTTGCCAGTGCCCGCTCGGTAACAAATTGTAGATTGTTATCAATAGTGAGTTCGAGGCCAGTGCCTGGCTGGGCCTTCTTCAGTACCTGCCGTTGGTTATTCGGCAGCGGCACTTTGGTGAGTGACGTCCACTCCCGATCAAGGCCATTGTGGCCGGCCAATGACGATTGATACTGGTACTCCAGACCGGTCGTCCCCTGTCCTGAAATATTGGTTCGACCAAGAAGTGACTGCAACAGCGTGCCGTTGGGGTACGAACGACTGGACGAAGGGACGATGGTGATGCCGAAGTTGGCAAATTGCGCACCGATTTGTTTGCCAGCGGCGACGCCGACATGGTTCGACAAAATAACGCCACCGTTGTGAATCGACAGCAGTTTGGTCAAGGCCGGCACCGGAATATTGATCAGCCCCGACATCGCCCTTGCTTCGCCCGCGGGATCTTTCACAAAGTAGTTGTCCGACTGCACTAAATACGCCGGCTCCGACAGCGCAATCAGACGGCCGTAGCGGTCCCATATATTGCCGCGAACGGCAGTCGTCGGAATCTGGTGTCTCGACTCGCTTGCCGCCCGGGTGCTCTGCACAGCGTGATCGTGAATTTGAAGAAAGAACAGTCGACCCGCCAAGAGAAGGAAGGCCATGAAGTAGCTACCGTGCAGCAAGGCGAAACGCATGTTCGGGCGAGCACGGTTCGCGGAGTGCTTCGACCCCGGACGAGCGTGGGTCGACGTTGCGTGCCGACTCACCTCGACGTCCTTGGCCTCACGGTCACACCGATGGTGAACGTCGGCAGTGGCAGCGGTGTCGCCAGCGACGCAGCGGGAACCTGACGCACCCACCTTGGTTGTACGAGGTGCAGTTGCTGTGCTTTCTGCGCCACAATGCCCGGCGTCGACTCTCCGGCCAGTGAGTTGACGAGCGCCCCGTAGTTCGACAGGTCGGTTTGGTACTGGGCTTGATTCGCCTGAATCTGCATTTGACGCTGGCCGCTCACCATCGAGCAGTACGCCATCACCAGAGCGGGAATCAACACGATGACAATGCTGGCCACGATGGTCCGACGACGGCGCTTGGCGAGCGAACGCTCCGTAACTTCGGAGCGAACCGGAGTGAGGTGACGTGGCGACGAAGGGGCAGTCGTGGTGCGACGAGGGTCAGCGGCGCCCTGCCAGCGTCGTGGCGATGAAATAACGCTCATGATGTGACCTTTCGAGCAATTCGCAGGCGTGCGGAACGCGCACGGGGGTTGTGAGAAATTTCGTCAGTGGTTGCTAACTGCGAACTCGCGCGGTCCACCGTGGCGACGGCGACGGCACCGCACACGCAACCGAGCGCCTGGGGGCACTGGCAACCACCCGTGGCCCAGCGATGGAACGTGGTCTTGACCGTCCGGTCTTCGCCCGAGTGGTAGGAGATCACGGTCAAGATTCCTCTGGTGTCGAGGACTTCGAGAGCTCCGTTAAGTCCCGCTTCCAGTTGGCCCATTTCGTCGTTGACAGCAATACGAAGTGCTTGAAAGACGCGCGTGGCCACGTGCCCCTTTCGCCGCACCGCCATTGGCACAACGCGCTCGACCGCCGCACTGAGTTCAGAGGTCGTCTGGGGCAAGCTTTTTAGTACGGAGCGTGCAATGGCCCCCGCGAAACGGTCTTCGCCGTTCTCGCGCAGCAGACGGGTGAAGTCGTGGACATCGGCGGTCGCCAGGTACTGCGCTGCGGTGAGTCCCGACGTTGGATCCATTCGCATGTCGAGCGGCGCTTCGGCGCGAAATGAAAATCCCCGCTCCCCCTCGTCGAGTTGGTGCGAGGAAACACCGAGATCCATTAGGACCCCGACGACTTCGTCTTCACCCATCCACACACGCGACGTGGCGACGACCTCCACGATGTCGCCGAACGTGGCCGCCACAATGCGCACGCGATCGCCAAATGGCGCCAGCACCTTCCCCGCTTGAGCACGGGCGGCGGGGTCACGGTCAATACCAATGATGCGCAGGGTGGGATAGGCCGCGAGCAAACGTGCGCTGTGCCCTCCCCCACCCAAAGTGGCGTCAATAAAGACACCCGTGGGGTGGTCGGCGTAGAGGGAGACGATCTCGTCAACCAAGACCGGCTCGTGGTACTCGGTGCGCTCAACCTGCAGCCTTTCAATCCCTGCGGAGTCGGCGCAGGCGGAGAATGAAGCGCTTCCTCCCTCAGAGATTGCCAGGCTGCGCGTGGAGCGCGGACGGTAGGCCACGGTGGCGCGAATCATTGTGGGGCGACCTGAGTGAAGTACTCCCCGCCGCTACTCGCGTACGCGGCGAAGAGTTCGGGGTTCCAGATTTCGATGTGGTCAAGGTGGCCAATGAAGAGCACCTCGCCATCGAGTTGGGCAATGTCGCGAATTGACGCTGGGAGAGCAAAGCGGCCCTGGCGATCAACCTCAACCTCACAGGAGTTTGAGGACCAGAACAGCGATCGACGCCGGTCAAATTCATTTTCTGAGTGGCTGAGGATTCGATATTCGTCAGCGCGACGAGTGAATTCGCCCACCGTGAACATCGCCAGGCTTCGCCCTTTTTCGGGCGCCACCCAACCACCACTTTGGAATTCCGCGCGAAATTTCGCGGGCAAGACGAGTCGACCCTTACCGTCCAGCGTGTGCTGATGGCGACCGGTCAGGTAGTGCATCGACTCTCCCTCGGGAGAACCACTTTCCCCCACCTCGCTACAGTATCACGCCACTTTGTGCCACTTAAAACCACATATCACCAATTTTGGGGCGAAATGAGACAAAAAAACGACGTGGGCGAACCCACGTCGTGAAAATGCTTGTTTCGAGACGGACTAGCGGAGCAAGTACAACTCTCGGTAGTCCGTTGGGTCACTCACCTGACGCAAGGCCAGTACCGCGGCATCGGCGTCAATCCCCAACGAAGTAGTGCCGTGGTGCGCGAGCGCCACCGAAAGCCCATCGGGCGGCGATTCGATCATCGCAATGAGTGGCAGTGATGGTGCCTCGTGGATGATGGTGGAGAGGAAAATTCCCTCGCGAACTCGCCACTGAGTGACGCCGAGTACCTTTCGCTCGTCGATGAAGAGTTCCCCTGGACCACGGCCGCTGAAGCAAGCCACCCGAAGATCGGCGTCGTCGATGACGCCCCCTTCGTGCATCACGCTCTCGATACCTTGCTCGATCAAGGCGTATCGCCACCAAGCTCCGGCGAGAGAAGAGGCCGCGTGAACGTCGAACACCCAGCGCTCGTCGGTGGCGGGTAGCCACCAATCGACCCACACATCATTGGGGTGAATAAACACCGCGCCGCCGCCGCCTCGCCGCCGCCGAAGAACGACATCGCCAATGTCGTCACGCAGCACTGAGCGCGGTTGGCTGCTGCCAAGCACGATGGTGGGACTGGCCACTCTCACACTCAGCATGGTCGGGACCGTTAGACCACGAAGTACGTCGTAGTCGTAGAGTTCCTCAACGTCATCGTTCACGAGGCGCGAGGCAAAAAGTCGGCCCACGACGGGTCGGGGTCGGCAAGGTGGCGCCAACGCCACCACGGACCCTCGGGAACGCGGGGTTCAAACTGCATGCGCCAGCCAATCTCCTCGAGGAGACGATCGCCCTTTTGCATGTTATGACGTCGGCAGGCCGCCACCACGTTGGTCCATTCATGGCGACCACCACGGCTGCGCGGAATGACGTGATCAATAGTGTCGGCGTACCCCAAGCAATACGCACATTTGTGCCCGTCGCGAAGCAGTAGTGACCGACGGGTTAACGGTGGCGTGCGGTGGCGCTGGGGGATGCGCACCACATCGTGGAGGCGCACAATGGTGGGAATCTCCACCACCACCGAACTCGAGCGACACACGGGGGGATTTTCAGACGTGGCAATGGGTTCAGCCCGGCCGGCCAACAACAAGACGACGGCACGACGCTCGCTCACGAGTTGCAACGGTTCGAACGTCGCATTCAAGAGAAGCACCCGGCCCATGATGACTTAGTGCCCGCGCCCTTGACGCAGCGACCATTTCGCCGCGTCGACGACCGCGCGAGGTTCAACCGTGCCGTGCGAACCCGACACGGTGGCTATTCGAAACTCCCAATACGCCGGTGCGGGCAGTGGCAAGAATGGCGCGTAGCGCCACCACGCTCGACGTCGCAGTCGCCACGCGGCAATGACGACCGGCGGCACATCGAGCGGATGGCGTAGGAGATAACCAACCAGGCCCTTAGGAATGAGTGACGTCACGACAGACCTCGCCACGCCACGAGCGCCGCGCCAAGCAGCGAGCCGTCCACCCCGAGTCCCGTTGGTCGCACCACCACGTCGCGCGCAAAAGAGAGACCAACTCGCTCTCGAGCCGCCTCGGTAGCGGTCGCGAAAAATGATGGCCCGAAGCCCAGGGCGACCGAGCCACCAACGAAGCATTGTGTGAAATCAAGCACACTCGCCAAGGTACCAATTGCGGAGCCGACAAGGGTGGCAACTCGGTGACGAATTTCCTCCGAGGCGCTCTCGGGCGCGATGCCGTAGTTCTTTCGGATTGCCCAGCCGGAGACCTCTGCTTCGAGGCAGCCGCGCGCACCACACGAGCACTGGTGACCGGGATCGGCCACCGTGAGATGCCCCAAGTGACCACTGTTACCCGTCGCACCGTTTAGAAGACTGCCGTCAAGCACGAGAGCACCACCGACGCCGGTCGATACGACAAGCGACGCATAATTCGCCACGCCGACCGCCGAACCAAAGCGCCCTTCGGCGAGGGCCAATGCTCGTACATCGCCGTCAATAAAAACGGGGACGGCGGCGCACGCCCGTAATGATGCCGCGAGGGGAAACCGTTGCCATTGCGGGATATTGATCGGCGAGACTTCCACCCCACCCTGCGTCATCGGCCCCGCACACGCCACACCCACTGCTGACACACCAACCTGCGCACTGCGCTCACGCACGAGCCGGGCAATGTCATCGAAGAGATGCTCCCCCGCGCCCCTCACGTCGATGCGGTCTCTTTCAGTGATGGATCCATCGGCGAGCACAATCGCGACGTCGACTTTCGTACCACCAATGTCGATGGCCACCACCGAAGCGTCACGGTGAGGCCCCACTGACGTCATTGCCCTCGGCGGCGCTGACGCCCAAACCAGTCTTTGAGTCCCGCGGTTCGCTGCGCCACACCATCGGCGGCACTTTCACCGCTTCGCACTCTGGCCAGGTCGCGGAGCGACGCTTTGCCGATACGTCGAACATTTCGTTCAATAATGACGGCGGCCGCAAACATAATGGCCACGCCAACCACGCCGAGGAGAATCACTTGGGAGAAGAAGACAATGAGGATGACGAGACCAAGGAGGAAGGCCGCAGCGCTCCAGCGAATCTGGCGAAGTGAGTGAGCATAGATATTGGTTACCCGAACGCTCTTGACGAAGTGGGGGTCCTGCTTGGAGAGTGACTCCTCCAGCTCAGCGAGGATTTTCTGTTCGTGATCTGAGAGTGGCATCGAATCTCCTTCTACTGATGTCAGCGTATCTGTTTGGCGCTAGGCCGTGTCTCGGCAATTATGTCCGCTGACCTCATATCTCCAGTGGTGCCACCGTTGGTTCATCCCCGCTGGGGCGAGCTCCCGAGCGGAGGGCTATTTCGGGCAACGTTAGCGAGAGTAAAAACGCCACAACACCCACGGGGATCGCCCATACGTACATATCGGAAATGCTCTTCGACAGTGCACGGACAAACACCGCCAGGACCGATGGGGGCAGTTGGTGGAATGTTGTAGGCGTCATTTTGCTAAACGACGGCACGGACCCGGTGTAGTGAATAGCGGCCAGCCCGCTGCGCAACTTAATCGGAAGTTCATTACTAAAGAAGGCGCCGAATATCGCCGTGCCGAATGAGCCCCCGATAGACCGGAAGAAGTTGGCTCCCGCGGTCGCCGCGCCGACGTCTGCCATGGGGGCGGCATTCTGAACCGCGGTGATAAGCACCTGCATCACCATGCCAATTCCGACGCCGAGCACGAACATGAACAGCGCAGTCGTGAGAGCCGAGGTGGTCACACCAATGGTGCCCAACAGGGCGATGCCAATGGTCATGACGGCGGTACCGACGATCGGGTACGGACGGTAGCGGTGGCCCTTGGAGACTAGTTGACCAACCGCGATCGAGGCCCCGAAGAGTCCCACCATCATCGGTAGTAACCGAAGGCCAGAATTTGTCGGCGACACGCCATGGACGTCCTGAAAGTAGAGCGGCAGGAAGGTCAGCGCGCCAAACATCGCGAAGCCAACGACGAAGCCGATGGCTGAGGCCGAGGCGAAGACTCGGTTACGAAACAGTGCCGGGGCGAGCACCGGCTCCGCTGACCGATGCTCCGCGAACCAGAAGGCCGCGAGAAGGACGAGCCCCCCAACGACGAGACAGAGTGATTGGACGGAGAACCAGGGCCACTGCGACCCGCCGAGTGAGGTGAAGAGAATCAATAGCGTTGACGACACTGTCAGCAAGATGATGCCGGCGTAGTCAATGACGTGACGAATACGTGTCCCGGCATTGGGAAGTGCTGCCGCGGTGACGACGAGGGCCACCACGCCGAAGGGGATGTTGACAAAGAAGATCCAGCGCCAGTTCCAATACTCGACGATAAAACCACCAAGCAGCGGGCCGAGGACGGTGGCCGCGCCGAAGACCGCGCCGAAGAGTCCGGAGTACCGCCCACGCTCCCGCGGTGGCACCACGTCCGCGATGACGGCCTGGGCGCCGATCATCAAGCCTCCGCCACCGAGACCCTGAATGGCTCGAAAAATGATGAGGGTCACCATGGACGTCGAGAAACCACACAAGATGGATCCAATGAGAAACAGGATGATGGCGGCTTGAAAATAGACCTTGCGCCCGTGAAGGTCACCGAGTTTTCCCCACAGTGGCGTCGAGACCGTTGAGGCCAAGAGGTAGGCAACAACGACCCAACTCAAGTGGCTTGTTCCGTGTAGGTCACCGACAATTGTGGGCAGTGCCGTTGACACGATGGTGCTGTCCAGAGCGGCGAGCAGCATGCCTAACATCAGCGCGCTCAAAATCCAGTAGAGCTCGCGCTTGGCGGGTGGGGTAACTGGTGTCGACATTGACACACGACCTTTCTTCGAGGGCCTTGAGGCTCATCCATACTAGGTGCGTATGTCGCACTTCAACCGTCCGCGCACTGCATTGTCGTAATGTGACTTCGTGGCGCATCGTCGACTGCAACTTCGAGAGGTCCCCACCGTCCTGCCGGCCCTCACGCTGTCAGCCGGCTGTCTCGTCGCCATCGTGTGGTCACTGCTGTCGTGGTCAAACTACCGTGCTGTGCTGAACGGCCGCCTCTTTCACACCTCGACATCGTCCTTCATCGCCGACGGCGTGCTCACGGTGTTGTTTCTGGCCATCGGCATGGAGCTGTCGTCGGAGCGAGAGTCTGGTCTACTGCGGGACCTTCGCCACGCCGTTGCCCCACTGTCGGGCGCACTGGGCGGCATGGCCGGGACCGCCGCACTCACGCTCATTGCCGGGTTCGCACTTTCCTCTTCCGTGCTCACGCGCGCCTGGGGTGTTCCAATGGCTACCGACGTCGCGTTTGTCGTTGGGGCACTCGCTCTGGCTGGTCCGCGCATACCACGCGAACTGCGCACCTTCTTGCTCACCCTGGCCATCGCCGATGATGTCGGGTCGCTCGCGGCATTGGGGATTATCGGTACTTCGCATGCCCATCTGACCTCGCTCGTCGGCGCCGCACTGCTGACGTGCGCGTCATGGTTGAGTCGTCGTCGCCTTCCCTTGATGCCCTTGCTCCTCCTGGTACCCCTCTGGCTTAGTCTTAGTCAAGCGGGTACGGAGCCAGCGCTCGCTGGGGTGATCACGGGGGCCTGCCTTTCGCCCAGTCTGGCCTCGCCCCACCTCGAGCGACTCGTGCAATGGGGATCGAGCCTGCTGGCCCTCCCCCTCTTTGCGCTCAGCGCGTGCGGCCTCAACTGGCACGCACTCCAGGGGAACGCCCCCAGCGTCGAGCCGATGGTAATCATCATTCTCGTGCGCCTCCTGGGCAAGGCGCTCGGTATTTACGCAGCGGTTTCGCTCGCGCGCGCGCTCGGTGCCCCCTTGTCGCCCGCGTTCACGCGCCGAATTCTTCTTGGTGCCGGCCTGCTCTGCGCCATGGGATTCACCGTCCCCTTGCTCTTCGCACGGGTGATCTTTGGCCTAAACGAGTCGGCTATCGCTCCGATTACCGCGGCCCTCTTTGCGGCCACGATTCTTGGCGGCGGCGCGGGGATCTGGGTCCTTCGGCGTCACCGGTGAGGGTGACGCCGCCGTCGTGGCCGACACCCTAGTCTGAAGGCAATGGCGAATCGCACCCCCACCGAAGATGAGGTCGTGGCACAACTACGTGCTGAGGGCAAACGAATAACGCAGGCCAAACGCGCCGTCATTCGTGCCCTCCTCGATGCCGGGGACCACCGCACCGTCGAAGAAATCACGGGAACCGTGCAGGCCCAGGTACCCGACACCTCGCTCTCCACCGTGTACCGCATCCTCGAAGAACTTGAGATCTTCGCCATCGTCGACCACACGCACAATGGTCACCAAGCGGCGACGTATCACCTCGCAGGGCGCGACCATGGACACGTCACCTGTCAGCGGTGCGGCACCACCTTCGAGGTCTCGACCGAAGTCTTTGACCTCTTTAGTCGTGAACTGCGACGCACGACCGGATTTCAACTCGACCCACACCACGTCGCATTGTCCGGACTTTGCGAAGAGTGTCGGACCGGCGACTAGCCTCAGGCTACGACCATGCTCAAGCTCGACCACCTCACCAAGCAGTACAAGGACACCCTCGCAGTCGACGATCTCGATTTCGAGGTGAAGGCTGGTGTCGTTACCGGTTTCCTCGGCCCGAACGGGTCGGGAAAGTCCACGACCATGCGCATCATCATGGGACTCGATCGCCCGACGAAGGGGCGCGCAACCATTAATGGCAAGCAGTACCACGACCTGGCCTCACCGCTGCGTGAGGTCGGGGCCCTCCTCGACGCCAAGTCGGTCAATCCCAGTCGTTCCGCGCGCAACCACCTTCGCGCGCTCGCCGCATCGAACAAGATCCCCTATTCCCGCGTCGACGAAGTGCTCGACTTCGTCGGTCTTACCTCCGTGGCGGGAAAGAAAGTCGGCGGCTTCTCGCTCGGTATGAGTCAGCGACTCGGTATTGCCGGGGCCCTCTTGGGTGACCCGGGGGTCTTGCTGTTCGATGAGCCGGTCAATGGTCTCGACCCTGAGGGCATTCGGTGGATTCGTGATTTCTTCCGCACGCTGGCCAATGAAGGTCGCACCGTCTTCGTCTCGTCGCACCTGATGAGTGAAATGGCCGTGAGCGCTGACGAAATTATCGTGATTGGTCGGGGCCACTTCATTACCTCCGGCACTGTCGACCAGCTCACCGCCACCGCTGCGGGAACGGTACTGGTTCGAGCAGCGAACCCCGACTCGCTCGCCAGCGCGCTGCCGGCCGACGCGCACTATGAGGCGTTGAACGACGGCGCACTCCGCATTGCGGGACTGAGCGCCGAAGACGTGGGCAACCTCGCCTTCGCTGCGGGTATCGCCCTCCACGAGCTCACCCCTCAGCGGGCATCGCTCGAAGAGGTCTTCATGGATCTCACCGCCAGTTCGCTTCAGTACGGGCACCAAACTCCGGGAGTACCGTCATGACACCGACCCTCTGGTCCGCTATCCGAAGCGAATGGATTAAGTTCCGCAGTGTTCGCTCCACCATTACGGGCATCCTCACGTTCATCGCCCTCACCATTGGTATCTCGGCCGTAGTCTGCATCGCCGTAAAGAGCCACTGGAGCGATCCGGGTAGTCACTTCGACCACCTGGTCTTTGACCCCACCTCGACGTCATTGACGGGTATTTTCCTCGCCCAATTTGCCGTGGGTACCATCGGTATTTTGGCCGTTACCTCCGAATACAGCACGGGCTCGATGCGCACGACGCTGTCGGCGGTGCCCCGTCGTGCTCGCGTCGTGCTGGCGAAAATGGCCGTACTGATTGCGGCCATTGTGATCCTGGGTGAAATTGTCGTCTTCACGGCCTTCACGATTGGTCAGGCCATTTTCAAGGGTGTGGTCCCTACTGCCTCACTCGCGACTGGCGACGTCCTCCGCGCCGTGATGATGGCGGGGGCGTACCTCACCCTCATCACACTGTTCGCGTTTGGTATTGGTCTTATCGTGCGGACCACCGCCGCCAGCATCATTGTTTATACGGCGGTCTTACTGATTGTGCCGATAATCGTCAACTTTCTGCCCCGCGTCCTGCAACATGACATCACCAGATTCCTACCCTCGCAGTTGGGGTCCGCGATGTGGTCAACGTCACAGCCCGCCCAGACCTTCAGCTGGGGTTTGTCGTCCGGCATCTTGGCCGCCTACGTCGTCGCACTCGTTGGGGTCGGGACGTACTTGCTTCAGCGTCGCGACGCCTAGTTCGCGTCACGTTCGAGAAGCCGTCACGAACTACTTACCCTCAAGTTACCCCTACGTACAGCGGTTCTTGGGCTCCCGCCGTGGCGAGCGCCCTTAGAAAATGGGCTTCTGTGGCATAATTGATGTTCATGATTGAATCTCCGGAGAGCAGCCACGCTATGAACGACGATCTCGATGCCCAGTTCTACGGTGAAGGTCTGCCGGTCGGACTGCCCACCTTCGTTCCCAAGGTGGGAGCCCACCTCACCAACCGCCGCAAGGTCAACAGCCCCCAGGAACTCTTGGACTTTCAAGAGCTGGTGCAGTTCAAACCTTCAAAGGGCAACTGGTCAATTGGCAAAGACCTCATTGGTCTGATTCGACGAGGATCGGCCGGCGAGAAGGACGAGTCCTACCTCGACAAGTTGCGTCGTGAATCAAAGCGTGGAAAGTCGGAATCGTCAACGTTCGGCTTGGCAACTATCGGCGGACGCCAAGTCGTGCTCTACGCCATGAACTGGGACTTCTTCGCCGGTTCGCTGGGCGTCGTGTCCGGTGAGGCCTTTCAAGCCGCGGCCGACCTGGCGATCTCGAAGAAGGTTCCCTTCGTGAGTGTCTACGTGTCGTCGGGCGTTCGCCAACACGAAAACTTCGCTGGTCTAACGCAAATGACTCGTATGGTCGAGGCAATTCGGCACTACAAAGAGCAGGTAGCACTCCCCCAAGTCGCCGTGCTCCTGGGCAACGTCTGGGGTGGCGTGTCCGCATCCGCCGTTCCTAACGCTGACCTCATCGTCGCCACCTCGGGTACCGATTACGGCTTCGCTGGTCCGAACGTCATCGAGGCGTTCGAAGGCATGAGTGTTCCGGCCGGATCGCAGAGTGCTGAGGCGAACTTGCTCGACCGAAACATCGACGTGGTGTTACGCGACGTCCCTGAACTCGTGTCCTACCTGGGCGAGCTCTTCAGCGTGAGCGCGCTCCCCGACCGTCAGTCAGCACTGAATGCCTCATCGCGCCCCTCGATTCGTAATGTGACGGGTCCCGATGCTCGCCGGTCGTTCGACTTTGGCCCCGTCGGCATTCACGGCCCTAGTTTTGCGCTTGACCCGTCAATCCCCCTCGTTCAGCCCGCTCCATCGCGTGCCCCCTCGGACGACCCCGCGGACGCTCTCGTGGAGCGGTATCAGGACCTCATGACCGATGCGAACCGTATCGACCTTGAGTTCATCGCTCGGTACGCCTTCAGCGACACCCTGGCGATCTACAACTTCGTCGCGGAGGACAACTTCAAGCGCTACCCCGCCGTGGTGGGAGCAATTGCCAAAATCGGCAACCAACCCTTCATCATCGTGGGCACGCAACCTTCGTACCAGCGCATTGGTGACACCGTCGTCAAGCGCCCCTCGAATCCGGCACCGGAAGACTTCGACTACATGCAGCGCATGCTCGAACTCGGCGAGCGCCTCCACCTCCCCGCCCTGTTCGTCACCGACACACTCGGTGCCAAGCCCACCCTCGAGAGTGAGCGTCGAGGCCAGTCGCGCGCGATTGCCAAGGCCATTTTGAAGGGTATCGATTACTCCCAGCCCGTCATAACCGTCGTCGCTGGCGCACTGGGCTCCGGCGGTGGTCTGGCCACGACGCCGATGGCCGACCACGTCATCATGCTCGAAAAGGCCATGGCGTTCGTGGCCGAGCCGCGCAGCGCCGCCTCCATCCTCTACAAGACGGCCACGCCGTCGCACGAGCAGGTCAAGGTCACGGTGTCGACGATGCGTTCAACGGCGCAAGACCAACTCGACCTGGGCCTCGTCGATGAAGTAGTGCCCGAGGGATCAAACCCGTACCGCACGGTCGAACTGCTGCACGCCAGCATCCTTCGCTCCTACGTTGAGTTATCGGCGCTGTCGGCGAAGAAGTTGCGTCAGCGTCGCGCCGACCGCATTCGTGGCCTGCGCGCCTTCGAGCTCATTCAGAAATAGAGCGGCCGAACAGCGCGTCGGTTGACTGACCGAGTGCTTCGGGACCGAAACGAACGTCGGGACGCACGCCGTCGATACGCAGGGGCGAGCGCATCACCTTCGTTTCCCCCTCCGGTGTCGTCATCGTGGTGACAAAATCGCCCTCGGCGATGGTCGATTGTGCAAACGCGTCGGCCACCGTCGCGATGGGGGCGAAGGGTATGCCCTGCCCGTCGAGTCGCGACTCCCAGCTCGCCGTGGTCGCCCGTGCGAAGGCGGTGTTCAGGGTAGTCCGCAGGGCATCTCGGTCGGCCACGCGCTGGGCATTGGTCGCCCAGTCGGCGGCCCCCGCCGACAGCGCCTCGTCATCGACGACGGCGACCAGTCGGGCGAACTGCCCATCGGTGCCGACCGCTACCAAGAGGTGGCCGTCGGCGGTGGTAACGGGTCCGTAGGGGTGGATACTGGGGTGCTCATTACCCAGCCGAGGTGCGGTGACGCCCGTTGATAGGTACCCCTGGGCCTGGTTTATCAGCGCCGACATAGTCGACTCGAGAAGTGGGGCCTCGAAGTGACGCCCCGGTCGCTGGCGCGCCTTCGCCAGCAGCCCCGTGAGGAGGCCAATCGTTCCGTAGAGGCCGGTGACAACGTCCGCCAACGGCGCTCCGACTTTCATTGGCCCACTCGCCTCACTCCCCGTCACGCCCATGAGGCCTGAACGCGCCTGTGCGAGTAAATCGAACGAGGGCTCGGCCGCCACTGCGGTCCCGGTCGTGGCGGGGGTAATACTCACCCAGACACAATCGGGATTTATCGCGCGCAACGCACCAATCGCCAACGCCTCGTACTGACTCGGGAGGAAATTCTCGATGACCGCATCGGCCTCGCCAATGAGCGCGGCAATGGCCTGGCGGTCGGCCTCATTGGTCAAGTCAGCCACCACGTTGCGTCGGTGGCGATTGACCGCGATGTAGTAGGTCGCCAGTCCGTGCAGCGTGGGTGGGGCCATGGACCGTACTGGGTCCCCCGCGGGCCCCTCGACCTTGATGACGTCGGCCCCGAGGTCGCCGGCAATCATGCCGACGAGCGGCCCCGCTAAGACCCGGGAGAAGTCGAGCACCCGCATGCCCTCGAGGGGCAAGTTCGTGCCTGTATTGCGTGGGTCAATCGGCCACTTCACAACGCGGGAGTGCCCTCGACCGAGGACACGAAATCGCGCAGGTGTCGAGCAACGTCATCGAGCGTGGTCAGCGCATCGGGCACGAACGAACCTTGGCGCATGAAACCATGCAACATGCCCTCCGCCTCGAGAATCTCGACGTTGACACCAAAATGCTCCAAGAGCCCGGCGTAGGCCAGTCCTTCGTCACGGAGGGGATCGCACTCGGCAACCACCACGATGGCCGCGGGCGCACCGGTGGTATCGCTGTAGAGGAGCGGACTAATGCGTGGGTCCGTGTGATCGTGGTCGCCAACGTACCCGCGGTAATCGGCACGGAGATGCTCCATTTCGAGGAGGTAGCCCGAGGCAAATTGGTGCGACGAGTTCGTCACGACTTCGGGTCCGAAGGTCGGGTAGACCAGTACCTGCGCGACGATGGGGAGGTTCTCATCTCGTAACTCGACCGCCGCGACCGCCGCCAAGCAGGCCCCCGCCGAATCGCCCATGAGCACGAGAGGCACGCCCGGTGCGTCGAAGTGATCGCCGTGGTCGGCGACGTAGCGGGTTACCGCAATCGCATCATTCAAGCCGGCGGGAAAGGGGTGTTCTGGCGCCAGCGCGTACTCGACGGCGAGAAATCGCATGCCGGTAGCGCGGCTGAGGCGGCGACAGAGGGCGTCGTGCGTATCGAGATCACCAATGACGAACGAACCGCCGTGAAAATAGAGCACAATGGCCTGGTGCGTTTCGGTTGGCGGAACGAAGAGTCTCGTGGCCACGGTGCGGTCGGAGAGCACGATGGCAATGTCGCGTACCTCCGCCATCTCGGGTCGATCGCCTTCAATGGCCTGGGCTTGTGCTCGGTAGGCGCGGCGGCGACTGTCGTAGGTTGTGTCGTCGGGGTGCACTGGTGTTGGCTGTGCGGCGACGTACTCGGTGCAATCAGGGTGCATGCCCCTCCTTTGATGACACCGTTGCCGGTGTCGCTGGTGGTGATGCTAGAGCACTTTTGAAAGAAAATCCCGCAATCGCTGCGATTGGGGGCGAACCAAAACCTCGCGAGGATCGCCCGACTCTTCAATGATGCCCGCGTCAAGGAAGTACACGGAGTCGGCTACTTCACGAGCGAAGCCCATTTCGTGCGTGACGACGACCATCGTCATGCCACTACGGGCCAAATCTTTCATGACGTCGAGTACCTCGCCGACCAACTCGGGGTCGAGGGCGGAAGTCGGTTCGTCAAAGAGCATGAGTTTGGGTTCCATCGCGAGGGCCCGAGCAATGGCAACTCGCTGTTGTTGGCCGCCACTGAGTTGGCTCGGGTAGTGCGATTCCTTCGCGTCGAGACCAACGCGGGTGAGTAATTCTCGTGCTTTCTTGTCGGCGGCACTCGGTGCAATTCCCTTGACGCGTACTTGACCAATGGTGATGTTCTCGAGCACCGTCAGATGCGGAAAGAGATTGAACCGCTGAAAGACCATGCCAATGGCGGCGCGGTCGTCGCAGAGTTCGCGTTCGGAACGCTCGTAGAGCTTGCCATTGCGTAGTTGGTAGCCAATGAGTTCGCCGTCGACGCGCAAGATGCCCGCGTCGTGTTTTTCCAGCTGATTGATGCAGCGCAGCAGGGTTGATTTTCCCGAACCCGACGGTCCAATTAAGCACGTGACCTCGCCACTGGCGACGGTGAGGTCAACGCCCTTGAGCACGTCATTGGCACCGTAGGACTTACGAAGTGCCTTAATGTCCACCATCAACTGCGTCATCGCGCCACCGCCCGACGGCCACCAAAAGAGCGAGCCAGGTCACTGCGCAGACGCTGCACCGGCGTTGGCGGCAACGTGCGCAGGGCGCCCTTGGCGAAGTGACGTTCAACGTAGAACTGACCGATTGACAAAACGGTGGTCACCGCCAAGTACCACAGTGAAGCCACGATCAACATGGGCACGACCTGGTACGTGCGAGCGGCAATATTCTCGGTCTGATAGAGCAGTTCGGGCAGACCGATGGCGACGGCGATCGACGTTGTTTTGAGCATGGAAATCACTTCGTTGCCCGAGGGGGGAATGATGACCCGCATGGCCTGGGGCACAATGATGTGGCGCAGCGACTGCATACGTGTCATGCCGATTGCCTTGGCGGCCTCGAGCTGCCCCTCGTCGACGGATAACAGACCACCTCGGGCAATCTCAGCGAAGTAGGCCGCTTCGTTCAAACCAAAGCCGATGACGGCGGCGCGCAGTACGGTGAAAATGGCGTTTGATCCGACCGTCGCGATGGTGAACGCGTGGGTAAAGGGTATGCCGAGCGAGAACGACTGGTAGAGCACGGCGATGTTGAACCAGAACAGCAACTGGACATAGACCGGTGTGCCGCGAAAAAACCAGGTGTAGAGCCAGGCGATACTCGAAAGCAATCGGTTTGACGACATCCGCATGATGGCGATTAGCAATCCGAGGACAAAACCAATCACCATGGCCATCACGGTGACGAACAGGGTCATCTCAACACCCTGAATCACCAGGGGGTCACCGAGATAGTGAAGGACTTCCGTCCAACCAAAGCGCCACACCATTTCGGGCCCACACACCCGGTGGCCCGCAAGACCGTGACACACGGTCTGCCCCGAAGGAATCTTCGAGAACAGGGTGTGGACGAACATCGCCACCACCACCGTCGCTACGCCCGACGCCACCCACCGAAGTGGGTGGCGCAGGGGAACGACGATAGGGTCCGTGGAGCTAGTCACCTCAGGCATCGAACGCTCGTGGCGTCGATCAGGACGTTGCGCCGTTGAGCACCATCTGCGATGCGGTAAGTGCACCACTGGTCACGCCGTAGCTGGAAAGAATCGAATTGTAGGTGCCGTTGGCGACCAACGTCTTCATGGCCGCCTGGATGGCCTTGGCCAACGCGAGACCATCGGCCGTTTTCGCCACGGCGATCCCGTACGGCGCCACGGCAACTGGCTTCCCGACGTACTTGAAGAGACCCTTGCTCTGCGAGGCAATGTAGCCAGCAATCTGCGAGTCGGCGAATCCGAAGGCGTCGTGACCCGACGCAACCGCAGTGTTGGCTTCGGTCTGGGTGGGGTAACTGTCAACGGTGACCTTTTTGCCGTTCGTGCACTTGATGGCGCCGGCGTCATTCTGCTCGACGGTGCCCGTTTCAACGGCAACCGAGGTGCCACAGAAGCTCTGCACGCTCGTGAAGGCCGCGGTCGAGGTCGCCTTGGCGTAGACGCCCTCACCGGCCTTGAAGTAGTCAACGAAGTTGACCTGCTTTTCACGGGCCTTGGTGTCGGTGAAGGACGAGTTGCCCACCTGATACTTCTTCGACTGGACACCAACGATGATGTTGTCGAAGGTCACGTTGTTCTCGACGATCTTGACACCCAGGGTCGTAGCGACGGCCTTCATCAGGTCAACGTCAAATCCGACCATCGTGTTGCCCTTCATCGACTCATCCGGTGCGTAGGTGGCGTCGGTGGCCACCTGCCAGGTGACGTTCTTGAGGGCGGCGGGCACGAGTGCGGCATCCTTCGCGTTAAGCGAGGCCATGTGCATCGACATCGAGCCGGCACTCGCAGAAACTGCGGAGACGAGTACGAGCGCGGCAGCGCCAACGGTGGCACCGATGCTGCGAACAATAGAAGTACGAATCATGGAAGATCTCCCCCAACTAGATACTGCGTGTTGAGAGTCAATCGTAGTGCGAAGTTGCCACCGCTGGGCTAACCCGCGTCGATCGTTCCGCCGAGTGCGGTTCACCAGAAAAACGAAGAACCCCGATTCTGTGAACAGAATCGGGGTCCTCGCTTGGAGCGGACGACCGGGCTCGAACCGGCGACCTCGACCTTGGCAAGGTCGCGCTCTACCAACTGAGCTACGTCCGCGAGGAATCTCCACTATAGCCGATGAACTGGCGGGCGACAACCGCCCTAGCGGCCCGATGAGCCAAATCCACCAGCACCTCTCGACGATGCGGGGAGCGTTGCGGTCTCTTCAAAACTGAGGGGTGGGACAGCCATAATGACCAACTGGGCAATTCGGTCGCCGGGCCTCACGACGTAGTCGTGCTCGAGGTCGTGGTTAACGAGCACCACCTTGACCTCTCCTCGATACCCGGCGTCAATCAGCCCCGGGGCGTTAAGGCACGTCACCCCCGAGCGAGCCGCCAAGCCCGAACGAGGCAACACGAAGCCACCGTGCCCCTCGGGGATCGCAATGGCGAAACCGGTCGGTACCATCGCCCGCCCACCACCTTTGGCCAGGAGCACCTCTTCGACGGCGACGAGGTCGCACCCCGCGTCACCTTCGTGCGCAACGGTGGGTAACACGGCGTTGGGATGGAGTCGCTGAACAGATATCTGCATGAGGCGAGGCTACCGCCGTGTCGCAACGTCGTAGGCTGACTGCATGCTTGCTTGGATGGATTTGGAAATGACGGGACTCGAACCCGGTCGACACGTCATCGTCGAAATTGCGACACTACTCACTGACGATCACCTCAACGTCATCGCCGAGGGGCCAGATTTGGTCATTCACGCGACGCCCGAAGAGCTCGCTGAAATGGGTGATTTTGTCACGGCGATGCACACCACTTCCGGGCTCCTCCCACAAATCACAGCCTCAACAATCACCGTCGCCGAGGCGCAGGCCCAAACGTTGGCCTTTCTCCGCGAACACATCAGCGAACCTCGCTCCGTGCCGCTCTGTGGCAACTCGATTGGCACCGACCGTCGATTCCTTCAGGAATACATGCCCGATCTCGAAGCGTTCTTTCACTACCGCAACGTTGATGTGTCGACCATCAAAGAGCTCGCCAAGCGCTGGCACCCCGACGTGCTGGGTGCGCGGCCCGAAAAGGCCACTGCCCACCGAGCCCTCGACGATATTCGTGAATCAATCGCCGAACTCGTGCACTACCGCGACGCCCTTTTCATCCCCGTTCAAACCCAGCAATAACGAAGGCGGCCACCGAACCGTGGCC